>JALZLY010000040.1 GCA_030858465.1 Deinococcota bacterium | reverse complement strand
GAGCCATCAACGCTTCACGCACCCAACCCATCGCCTCCGAATCATGCCACGTAACCTCGGAGTGATTCTCGCGCTGCGCCTGATAAACAAAAATGCCACCCGTTTCCCCAGTGGGTCGAACGTTACGCACACCGTCGTGAAGTGGATTCAGCGTCCCTTGAGCAGCAGCGACACCTAGCCCCAGAAACTCCCTCCAGTCCTTCTCGAGGAACACCTCCATATCCCGCCTGTACCTCGCGAAGTCCAAGAGGTCCAGTGGCCTGAGATCGCGGAGGAACTCCGCAGCGACCTGGCCGTGTTCCTGCGTCCGTCTCTTTACCTCATCAAGCAATGCCTCGGCGTCCGCCACGCTCGGTGGTCGCTCCAGCAGAGCACCCAGGAGGTCCTCCGCCAACTGCTCCGGATTGAGCTCAAGCCTAAAGGGTGCGCTCTGAACCTCCAGGTTGTACCTGACATTCGAGGGAATGACATCACTCACGGCGCGTGGTTCAGGTAATCCTTCAAATGTCAGTCGGCAGGGGTCGAGGGTTGCACCGAGAGGGCTAGGGTAACGTTCGGTATCCCAATCGTAGTGCTGCCGGACGTACGCAGCGTGGTCCGCTGCCCAGCCGGTACAGACACTATCCAACGAGACAAGATATTCGATGGGGACCTCCGAGTGCTTCCATGCCAGGAGGCTTGCCCACACCGCGCCATGAGAGTGCCCTACGAGGACGATGCGGGCAGGATCGTCACGGTCTTTGATGAAGCGGCTGTAAGCATCAAGTAAGAATGCCTCCGCTTCCACATACCCAGCTTCATCACGGTTACTGAGGTAGCTGTGGTGCCTTTCAATGAAAGAGGACGCATTGAATGTCGACACACTCAGCCCGTTTTCCTCAAAGGTCGCTTGAAGGGTTTGGACGGTGCGGCGCTCAGGATCACTGAGGTAGGTGCTGTTATCGCGAGGTGGGCAGGTTCCTGGACCGCATTCACCCAAGGCAGGGAAGCCACTACGGCCGGAGAAGGTTATCAGAACGATGTCGGGTGTGGCCGCCTGGACAAAACCGCTCCCGAACACGAACGCCAGTACCGCGAGAAGGGCATAAACCATGCTGTTCTCAGTGTAGCGTTGGGGCTACTCGAGTGATGGCTGAGTTGAACATTACTGAGTCTGTCACCTTACGCACCTTGTCATTGCGAGCGAAGCGAAGCAATCTCGTATTGTATGCGCTACACGTAAAACAAGATTGCCACGTTGCTTCGCACGACTTCGTACCCGCTCCTTCGTCGCTCCTCGCAATGACAAAAAGAGGCGCTGGCACAGTACCTGCGTAAGGTGAGTATGTTAGAAAGATCGCCTGGACATTGTTGCATTGCTTTCCATATGGGCCATCTTGAGGTATCATGTGAGCATGATGCTCGTGTTTGAACCCACCCTTGAACCCCGCGAAGCCGCCTCTCGAGCGACGCCCCTCTACGATGAGATCACCCAAATCGAAGCGGGTTACCCGTTTGAGGAGTTCGAGCGGCTGAGTGAGACCCTTGGGGTGACGCAGCAGCAGCTTGCCGGCGTGCTTGGCATCAGTCGCAGCACCCTGAGCCGGCGGCGCGGTGATCAGCTGAACCCGGCGGAATCGAATCGCCTCTACCGGATCAAGCAGCTCCTCAATCTGGCAGAGCGCGCCATCGGCGAGCCTGAGGATGCCAGGCGCTGGTTGCGCACGCCCAACCCTCAGCTTGGTCATGTCCCACTCGAGCTGGCCGCAACCGCCCCCGGCCTGGACGCCGTGACTCGTTACTTAGAGCAGATTGCCGATGGCGTTTACCTCTGACGGCGTACCGGCTCAGCAGCGAACCGTACCACCGGCCCGAGGACGCCTTCAGCGGGCTCGGTGCGGCCAAGCATGGGGGCCGCTGGAACGGGCCCGGCACGAGACTGGTCTACGCCTCGGCCTCGATCGCCCTGGCTGCGCTCGAGCGCCTGGTTCACACCTTTTCCGTGAGGGGGCTGGAGGGAGTCTGGGTGTACGGCTTTACCTTCGAGGAGGGTGAGAGCGCCTACTTGGCTGAGACCGCGCTGCCCGAGGACTGGAACCGCAAGCCGGTGCCGCCGGACTGGCACGCCCCACCCCTGAAGGCGACCCAGCGCATCGGGGATAACTGGAGCGAGCGGCAAGCCTCGCTCGTTCTGAGAGTGCCCAGCGTCGTCATCCCGAGTGAGTTCAACTACCTGGTCAACCCCTTGCACCCTGCCTTCGAAACCTCCCGAATTGCCGCGCCACAGCAGTTTCACTTCGATGAGCGCCTCGCCACGCTGGTCCCCCTGACTGCACAAGGTAGTTGAGACGTCCTATCTCGAGCTTGCGGAAGTAGAGACGGGACGTCCCTCGAGCCTCCACTTTTGCAAGTGTACTTTTGGCTATAGGGTGAGCACTTCTTTGTGGAAGTGCCCACTTCTTGCTAGAGTGAACTCAGGAGGCAGTATGACCCGGATCAGCGTACTCGAAGCCAGACAGCAGCTCACCAGCCTCGCCAAGCGTGTCGCAGCGGGTGAAGACATCATCGTCACCCACAGAGGCAAGGACGTTTTGCGCCTCGCCCCTCCGACGCCGCCGCTCCCCGAGCTCACCGAGTTCCGCGCTAGCCTACAGCAGTTGAATCCGGATGAGCAGACGTTCAGCGAACTCGCGGAGGCAATGCGTGAAGATCGTCTCAACGGTCTCCCAGAGGATGGAGCTTGAGCACCTATCTGGATACGAGCGCCCTCCTCGCCTACTACCTTCCCGAACCGCGCAGTGCCAAGTTCGACGCTCTGATCAGCACCACCACGAGTCCTGCGGTTAGCAGCCTCGTCGAGTGTGAGATGGTTGCCGTCCTCGGTCAGAAGGTACGCGGCGGCAGGTACAACAGGAGCGACGCGCTGCGCGCCCTAAACAAGTTCCGCGATGACATCGGGCGCGGTGCGTACCGTTATATCATTGTGGACAGCCAGCTGATTCGGGCGGCCACGGAGCTTCTCGGGGGATTCACCATGGCGCTGCGCACGCTCGACGCGATCCATGTTGCTGTCGTCGTCCAGTACGGGTGCGACCTCATCACAGGTGACGAGCGCATGGCTAAGACCGCGCGGCAACTGGGCATCGTTACCATGTTTGTGGCAAGCACCCGGAAGATCAACCAAGGCACGAGCGCGGTGGACGCCGTTATCAATACCCTCAGCCTCGCTAACACGCTCACCCCCCACGAGTGGCACGTCGAGGGAAGCCGCGAAAACCGGGAGCTTGAGTGCCTGCGTGACGTTGAGGCCGAACACGGAGGGCTGTGGTATCACCTCCCCAGTCAGGCCGTTGTGCGCGTAGAGAATGATGGCCGTACCTACTATGGCAGAATCCTCAAGTAAGCATTCTCTTGGCCATAGCGTTATTCGTGGCAGCAGTAAGGTCACCACTTGCTTTTCTCCTCGAGCCCTCTTCTGTTTCTCTTTGCTCATCCCTTCTCCCTGATTACCTTGTAGCAGTCAAAGTAAAGCTCAAGCCCATCTCACGCCGTACTTTTAGTCCAATAACCCTACACCCTCATACCTTTCCTTCTCTTGCCCTGTACCCAGGTTTCCTCCTGGTTTACTTTTTGGTAAAACCTTAAGGGAACCCAATAGGTAAAGAGGAGGGGATGAGTTGGTGTGGGGTGCGGGGGTTATCGGACTGTTAGTACAGTAGAAATGTGGTATAGTTGGTGGAATAGAGTTTGGATAGGGGAGAACAGTGTCCGATGTAGGCCAAGCCATGCTGAGCGAGTTAAGGCGGATTAGCGAGGCG
>JALZLY010000039.1 GCA_030858465.1 Deinococcota bacterium | reverse complement strand
CGTAGGAGTAGCCCTGGCGCAGGTCGCTCTCGGCGGCGGCGGCGTCGAGCCGCCGCGCCAGCGAATAGCGCGACAGGTAGACGTGGGCGAGAAGCACGTCGCGCATGCGCTGCGGCCGCACCGAGTGAAGCTCGCGCAGGGCGTCGCCGTAGGCGGCAAGCGCCCCGCGCACGTCGCCGCGTTCAGCGACGGCCTTGCCGCGCTTGAAGTGCCTCGCCGCGTTGTAGAGCGCCTCGCGCATGCGCCAGTATACCTGTCGCCGCTGCGTTTCTAGCGCGCTCCCGCACCCCTCTCGGCCAGCCGCGCCCGCACCGCATCGTGCGTGGCCCGGGTGATGGGCACGCGCAGGGCCAGCAAGGCGGCCACAGCGAAGACCCCCGCCGCCACCGGCCCGACCATCAGCTTGATGCCGAGGACCGCCTCGGCACTCTGCGAGACGGCGCCCATCTCCATGGCCGCCTCCATGGCCGTGCTCCGGTAACCGAGCAGCGCCAGGACCTGCGCGTTGAGAAAGGCGCCCACGGCGAAGGCCGTCTTCTGGCCGAAGGTGAAGATCGCGTAGAAGAGGCCCTCGCGGCGGCGGCCGCTCTGGAGCTCGTCGAATTCCACCACGTCGGGCACCATCGCCCAGGGAAAGAGCAACAGGGCGCCGACACCGACGCCCGCCACTGCCGTCATCACCAGTGTGAAGAGAGCGAGTTCCCCAGGCGGCGCGAACAAGACGAGCACGGGCACGACGGCGGCGAGCAGCGCGAGACCCAGGGCAAAGGCCAGACGCTTGTCCAAGCGCGCGCCGAGACGCGTCCAAAAGGGCAGGGTCAGGACGGCGACCAGAAAGAACAGGCCGAGCAGGAGGCTGCGCTCGCTGGGCCCCAGCAGGAGCGCGCTGGCCAGAAAAAAGGGCAGCATCGAGGAGATGATCCCGAGCCCCAGGGTCACCACCACGAAGAGGACGAGCACCTGCCCGTAGCCGTGGACCCTTAGGGCCGAGCGGTACTCGTCCAGGGGGCGGAGCGGCCCGACAGCCGGCGGCCGGCCGCGCTCGCGCACGCCCCAGGCCATCACCAGGTAGGAGAGGCTCATGATCATGCCGAAGACCGCGCCCATGAGCGGCCAGCCCGCGCGGGCGCCCTCGGGTTGGCCCAGGAAACTGTTGAGGGCAGCCACTAAGACGGGCGGAACGGCCACCGCCACGAGCGACGCCACGGTCCCGAAGCCGATGCGGTAGCTCGTCAGCTCGGTGCGCGCCGCGTACTCCGGCGCCAGCTCGGGCGTGAGCGCCATGTAGGGCACCTGCACCACGGTGTAGATGACGGCGTGCAGCGTCAAAAAGGCCGCCGCGAGGGCAAACATCACGGGTTGCGAGCTCTCCGGAAGCGTCCAGAGCAAGGCGAAGCTCAATCCGAAGGGAACGGCGCCCGCCCAGATATAGGGCTTGCGCCGGCCCCAGCGGCTCCTGGTCCGGTCGCTCAGCAGGCCCATGAGCGGGTCGGTGACCGCGTCCAAGACGCGGCCGACGAGCAAGACCAGCCCGGCCAGGGCAGCCGCCAGCCCCAGCACCTCGACCAGAAAAAAGAGGAAGAACACGTTGACGGCGTTGTAGGAGAGCGAGGCGCCGATATCGGCGACGCCGTAGCTGAGCTTTTCGCGCAGGGAGAGCGGCTCTATCACCTCACGAGCTTATCCCAACTGCCTTTCCAAACACCATAAACCGGAGCGTCGAGGGCAGCAGGAGCGCTTTCCAAACACAAACACGACGGTTGGAAGACGCCGCATCAGCGCGCCCTCTGACGGCATTGGCCGTGAGCGCGGCGTTCTCTGCTATACTCCGAGAACGAAAAGGCAAGGGAGGCAGCGTGGCATACAGGCACATCCTGCTGGCAACCGGGGGCGCGGAGCACTCGCTGCGCGCTGAGAAGCGGGCGAGTGAGCTTGCGCTCGAGCTCGCGGCGCGGCTCACCGTCGTCTCGGTCTTGCGGCTCTCCGGCGCCGTCGAGGGCATGGTCGCCAGCCTGCCGATGGACGCCGGCACGGTGAGCGCGCAGGTCTACGAGGACGCCGAGGCGCGCCAGCGCCAGGTGCTCGAGGAGGCCGGGGCGCGCTGCGAGGCGGCGGGAGTCAAGGACGTGCAGCTGCTCCTGGAGTTCGGCAGCACCGGCCGCGTCATCGTCGCGACCGCCGAGGAGCGCGGCTGCGACCTCATCGTGACGGGCCGCCGCAAGCTCTCGGCCTTGGGCGCGGTAGCGCTGGGCAGCGTCAGCGACTTCGTCAACCGCCACGCCCCCTGCGACGTGCTCATCGTGCGCTAGGCCCCGCCGCCGCCGCTCGGCCCGGCCAGGCGACCTCCTCCCTTATCCGCCCAGACATGACTGCGAAGTGCTAGGCTGCCAGGGCAGCAGGAGCAGTGCACAGCCTGGAGTGCGGGAGGCTAGGCGCGGTGACTGAAGGCGTCAGCCTTTGCCGACAGAAGTTCCGGCAGGCTGAGCACGAACACCAGCGCCAGGACGGACCCCAGCCATACAGCGAGGGTTTGGAACAGGATCATCAGAAACATGGCCTAACCCCTTTCTTCAACTATCCTCATCATGCTATCACATGTGAAACATTTCATCTGTGACGACGTTACAGCCCAAACGGTGGGGTGCGAGATCGGGTCTAAAGACCGGCTCTGCGACGCTGGGAGGCTAGGAGACTAGGAGGCATTGGCGGCGTCCGCACCCTCGAAGGCCGCCGCCAAGCCGGCGGCGGCGGCCTCGAGCGCTTCCCGAGGCGCCCAGGACAGCGCCCGCACCGCGCGGTAGGCGCGCCGGGCGGCGTCGCGCTCACCCGCCATGTCGCGGAGCTGGCCGAGGCGGGCGAGGAGATAGCCGGGCAGAAAGTAGGGTTCGGAGAAGTCGCCGTGGCTGGCCTTCTCGAGCGCGTCCAGTGCCTCGGCCGCGTGGCCGTGGGCGAGCAGCAGGTTGGCCTCGTGGTAGCGCGCCTCGGGCTCTGTCAGGGCGCGCAGGCTGGCGATCAGCTTGCCGGGCTCGGGCGCCTCACCGCGAAAGGCGAAGTCGAGCAGGGCGCGCAAGCGCGCCGCTTCGCTGGGCGGCGCCTCGGGCGCGGGGACGAGTTCGGCC
>JALZLY010000038.1 GCA_030858465.1 Deinococcota bacterium | reverse complement strand
GGCGAGCGGCACCGGGCACGGCAGGAGAGGCCCTAGATGCCCGAGGTGATGGGCAACCTCTTCGGCATCGTTGGGCTGCTCGTCCTGGCGGTCTTTGTGGCGGGGGCGCTGGCGCCCTTCGAAGCCTTGGGCTGGTGGGCGGGCTGGTTCGGCGAGGACCTGGTGCCGGAGCGCCCCGCTGCGCCCAGAGTAGCGGCGAGCGAGGACTACGTCGTCTACCTCTCGGGCATCAACAGCGTCTCGGGCGAGGCCTACGCCGCGCGCGAGGTGGTCTTTCTGGCTCGCCTCGAGGCCGAACTCAGCAGCGTCACCTTCGTCGGCGACATCTTTCCCTACTCGGTCATCAACCGCGCCCTGACGAGCCAGCGCCTGCTGTCGCGGTTATGGCGATGGATCTACCGGCGCAAGCTGCAGGGGCCCACGGTGGCGGGCTTCTTGATCAACCTGCGCAACTTCTGGCAGGTCGGCGTCTCGGCCGACCGCCGCTACGGGCCCATCTACAATCAGGGCTCGGCGACCCTCATCCTGGGCGGCCTGGGTCGCCACGGCTACCTGCCCGGCAAGGCCCGGACGCTCACCCTCATCGGCTACAGCGGGGGCAGCCAGATCGCCGTCGGCGCCGCGCCCTACCTGCAGATGGCGACCGGCGCGCGCGTCCGGGTGATCTCCTTGGGCGGCGTCATCAGCGCCGACCCCGGCATCTTAGCGCTCGACAAGCTCTACCACCTCTACGGCGCCCGCGACGCGGTCGAACGCTTGGCGACGCTGTTCTTTCCCGGCCGCTGGCCGCTCCTGCCCCATTCGGCCTGGAACCGGGGCCGGCGCGAAGGCAAGGTGGCGCTGCTGCCGATGGGGCCGGTAAAGCACACCGGGCCGGGCGGCTACCTTGACGCCCAAAGCGGCTCGGGTGGTGAGGCCAATCTCGACAGGACGCTGCGCACCGTCGTCTCGCTGATTCGCGGCGACGGCGAAGGGCCGGGGCTCGGCTAGAGCTCGAGGGCGCCCTCGAGATACCACAGCTTCTTGCTCTCCTTCAGGCGGGCGTATTCATCGGGAAGCAGGCCCTTGGGCTCCTCGCGGCCCAGCGCGAAGGATTGAAGCAGCCTGAGGCGCTCCAAGGGCTCGGCGGGTAACCGCGAAGAGACGACGAGCAAATCGAGGTCGCTGGCCATATTGAAGTCGCCCCTGGCAACGGAGCCGTAGAGAAAGACGCTGGCCTCACCCAGTCCCGCGCGCAGGCGCTCGGCGTAGGCTCGAGCCTCTTCGATCAAGCGCTCGCGCTCGGCCCGGCGGCGCTCAAGCAGCGCTCTGAACCCAGGTGACGATCTGATGGGCTGCACCCGTGGCCTCCTCAGCCGTCCTGTGGTTGTAATACTCGTGAGGGCTTCCCTCGGGATAGGCGTCGGGATAGCGCGTAGGGATGTAATGGAGGTCCAGTTTCTGCGCGGCGTCGAGGAGTTCGGAGGGTAGGCTGATGCCTGCGGAGGCCAGCGTAGCCAGCAGGCGCCTCAGGACGTGGCCGTGAGCAGCTTGTCCTAGACCACGCAGGAGGCTTTTGAGCGCGTACTCGCCCGCTTGCTGGGCCTTGAAACAGGCCCAGCCGAAGTCTCCCTCGGCCGCATCGCGCTCGGCAGATGCCAGGGTGTGCTTGGCTTGGCTCAGCCAGCGCTCGAACTCCTCGCGGTCGAAGGCTTCCACGCCTCCATTCTAAACGAAGCTTTAGCTCGAGCCCACCGGCTCCCCTTCCAGCCGCGCCATGATTGCGTCCACCTTGCGCTTGACCTCTTCGGTCATGGTGATCTTGTCGGGCCAGTCGCGGTTGAAGCCTTCCGCCGACAGTTTGGGCGTGCCGTCCATGACAAAGGCGGGACCGTCCGGGGCGCCCACAATCCGCACGTCGCGCTCGGGGTCGATGTTGTTGAGCAAGGTCCACATCACCTCTTCGAAGTCCGTGGGGTCGGTTTCGTGATCCACCACGGCGACGAGGCGCACGCCTCTGGCCACCTCTTGCTTGACCGCCCATTCGCCGAGCGCGCCGCCCTGGCCGGCTCGAGTCTTGGCGGTTGTCAAAAACCAGAAGCCGCCCGCGTGCTGGTGCTGCCTCACGACGTCGCCGTGGCCCGGCAGGTCTTCCTGCGGCCGCTCGAGGTTGGGCTGCCAATGGGCGTGCGCGCCCTCCTCGTCGTGCTTGACGGTGCCGTCGACGATGAGCTTGCTGCCGTAGCTCCAGGAGCGGCTCGAGTGGTCGAGCACGTCGATGGGCCCCTTGGCGAACTGCGAGTCGCGGCCGGGCAGGGCGTTTCTTAGGACCGCCCGCCAGAAGCCCGGGTGGTCCTGCGGCCTCACCTCCTCGTCGCTCACCAGGAGAACCTTGGCGAACATCATCTGGCCCAACCCCAACAGCCCGTTGGCGACCTTGTAGGCCTGGCCGGGGTAGTGCTTGTCGATGACCACGTTGACGAGGTTGTGGGCGATGCCCGCGGGCGGCAGGTGGTAGTCCTTGATCTCGGGCAAGATGAGCTGGGCGGGCACCAAGAAGATGCGCTCGGAGGCCTCGATGAGGTAGGCGTCCTCCATCGGCGGGCGGCCGACGATGGTGGCGGGATAGATAGGGTCACGGCGCATGGTGACGGCGGTGACGTGAAAGGCCGGGTAGAGGTCCTCGAGGGTGTAGAAGCCGGTGTGGTCGCCGAAGGGGCCCTCCACGCGCCAGTCCTCCCAGGGGTCCACGTAGCCCTCGAGCACGAACTCGGCTCCCGCCGGGACCTCCAGGTCCACGGTCAGCGCCCGGCAGAGCTCCAAGGACTTGCCCCGCAGGTAGCCCGTCAGCGAGAACTCGTTCAGACCGGGGATCGGCGGCAAGGGCGCGGTGGCGGCGTAGGTGAGGATGGGGTCGCCGCCCAGGGCCACGGCCACCTCGAGCCTCTGGCCGAGCCCTTTGGCCCCTTCCAGGTGCCGCGCCCCCGTCTTGTGCCGCTGCCAGTGCATGCCGGTGGTGTTTCGGTCGAAGACCTGCATCCGGTACATGCCGATGTTGACGTCGCCCGTCTCGGGGTCCTTGGTGATGACGAGCGGCAGGGTGACGAAGGGCCCGCCGTCCTGCGGCCAGCACTTGAGCACCGGCAGCCTCTCCAGGTCCACCTCGCCCTCGCGCCACACCACCTCCTGCACCGGGCCGGTGCGCACCCGCTTGGGCGGCAAGGAGGCGACCTCCCTCAGCTTCGGCAGGTTCGAGGCCAGGCCGAGCAGGCCGCCGCCCAGCTTCACGTCGAGGAGCTTGCGGATGCGTTCGCCCACGTCGTCGAGCCTGTTGACGCCGAGCGCCAGGGCCATGCGCTCGCGGCTGCCCAGGAGGCCGATGACCAGGGGAAAGTCCTTGCCGGGGACATTCTCGAAGAGCAGCGCCGGGCCGCCCCGTTTCACCATCCTATCGGCGATCTCGGTGATCTCCAACTCGTGCGAGACGGGCTCTTTGACGCGCAGGAGCTCGCCGCGGCGCTCGAGCTCGGCGATGAAGCTTCTCAGATCCGGGTAGGGCATAACTCACGATACCGCCGTACCCTCCCGGCGATCCCCTGCCGCGGTACAAACTGTCGGGGCACAAGAGCGCCGGGCGGCAGGCGCGTTATACTCGAGCGCAGACGCTAGGAGGACCTGCTTGTGTCCCAAAACTTGACCCCAAAGGCGAGCCGAACAGGCGCGGCGATGCCTATCGAGATGTCTATCGAAGAGGTCGCCAGATACCCCCTGCCCGGCATGGCGGCGCCCGGCGCCTTCGCCTTCAGCCCCGACGACGCGCTCATCGCCTACCTCCGCTCCCCCGACAGGTCGCTCGTCCGAGACCTCTACCTCTTTGACCCCGAGACGGGCGAGGAGAGGCTGCTTGTCCGTCTCGGAGAGGCCAGCGAGGAAGAGCTGTCGCTCGAGGAGAAGCTCAGGCGCGAGCGCCAGCGCCAGCGCGAGCTCGGCGTGACCGGCTTCGCCTGGCGCGAGGGCCGCCTGCTCCTGCCCCTGCGCGGCGACATCTACCTCCAGGACGGTCCCGACGCGCCCTTGCGCAGGGTCGTGGAGGGGGGAGGCAAGCCCGCCCTGAGCCCGCAGCTCTCGCCCGACGGGCGCTGGCTGGCCTACGTGCAGGACGCCGAACTCTGCGTCGTCGCCGCCGAGGGCGGTAAGCCCCGGCAACTCACCTGCGGTGCGCGCGAGACGGGCAAGACCCACGGCCTGGCCGAGTACCTCGCCCAGGAGGAGATGGGCCGGAGCGAGGGCTTCTGGTGGTCGCCCGACAGCCGCTCCCTGGCCTTCGCCGAGGTGGACGAGACCCGCGTCCCCGTCTACCGCATCCTGCACCAGGGCAAGGGCGCGGTGGGGGAGGGCGCGCAGGAGGATCACCGCTACCCTTTCGCGGGCGGGCCCAACGCCCGCGTCCGGCTGGGCGTCGTCCCCGTAGGAGGCGGCGAGCCGGTGTGGATGAGTTTGGGCGAGATGGACTCGGGCGAAGCAGAATACCTGGCGCGGGTCCACTGGTTTCCAGGCGGGACCTTGGCGGCGCAGCTCCAGGACCGCAGGCAGCGCGAGCTTACGCTCGTGCGCTTCGACCCCGAGACGGGCGCGAGCACCGTCTTGCTGCGCGAGACGAGCGAGGTCTGGATCAACCTGCACGACCTCTTCCGGCCGCTCGAGGGCGGCGGCTTTCTCTGGGCTTCGGAGCGGACGGGCTTTCGCCACCTCTATCTCTACGACGCGGACGGTCGGCCCGTCCGGCCGCTCACCGAGGGGGCGTGGATGGTCGACAGCTTGGAGGGCGTGGACGAAGAGCAGGGGATCGTCTACCTTACGGGGAGCGCTGAGGGCCCGCTCGAGCGCCACCTCTACGCCGTCTCTCTGCACGCCGTCTCTCTGCCAGGAGGCGAGCCCAAACGCCTCAGCGCCGAGCCGGGCATGCACAGCGTCACCCTCGACCACAAGATGAGGCGCTTCGTGGACGTGCATCACGCGCTGGCGAGGCCGCCGACCGTCACCCTGCGGAGCCTGGCGGACGGCGAGCGCATCGCCACCGTCTGCGACGAGCCCGACCCGCGCGTGGCCGAGCTGGGGCTCGGGCCGCCGGAACGCGTCACTCTGGAGAGCCGCGACGGCGAGACCCTCCACGGGGCCATCTACCAGCCCCCGGCCTCCTTCGGCTCCGGGCCCTTCCCGACCATCGTGAGCGTCTACGGCGGCCCGCACGCCCAGCGGGTGACGAACGGCTGGGACATGACGGTGGACATGCGCGCCCAGGCCTTGGCCTCCTTGGGCTTTCTCGTCTTCAAGCTCGACAACCGCGGCAGCGCCCGGCGCGGCCTGCTCTTCGAGGGCGCTATCAAGGGCAGGATGGGCGAGCTCGAGGTGGGCGACCAGGTCGACGGTGTGCGCTGGCTGGCGGCGCAAGGGCTGGCGGACTTGGCGCGCGTGGGCGTCTACGGCTGGAGCTACGGCGGCTACCTGGCGGCGATGAGCCTGTGCCGGGCGCCCGAGGTGTTCAAGGTGGCGGTCGCGGGCGCGCCCGTCACCCACTGGGACGGCTACGACTCCCACTACAGCGAGCGCTACCTGGGCCTGCCGGGCGAGAACCCTCAGGGCTACGAGGCGAGCAGCGTCATGCGCCACATAGAAGGCCTGCGCGGCAAGCTGCTCCTGGTCCACGGTCTCATCGACGAGAACGTCCACTTCCGGCACACGGCGAGGCTGATCGGCGCGCTCAACCGCGCCCGCAAACCTTACGACCTCCTCCTCCTTCCCGACGAGCGCCACATGCCCCGGAAGGAGGCCGACCGCGTCTATATGGAGGAGCGCGTCCGCGACTACTTCCTGAGCCATCTTTAGCCAGCTTTATCTTTAGCCAGCTTTATCTTTAGGAGGCGATCATGGCCCTTTATGTCATCGAGCCGGAGGAGCGCACGCTGCACGGCCACTTCTCGAAAGACCTGCCGCCGGTGCTTAGCGTCGAGCCGGGCGACACCGTTCGCTACCGCACCCTCGACGCGGGCTGGGGGCTCGAGCCCTTCGGCGAAGACGGAAACGAGCGCCGGCTTTTCGAACCCCGCCAGCCGGGCCTCGACGACGGCCACGCGCTCTGCGGCCCCATAGGGGTCCGCGGGGCGGCGCCGGGGATGGCGCTCGAGGTGCATGTCGGCGCGCTTGTCCCGGGCCTCTGGGGCTGGAACTGGAGCCGGAGCCGCATCGATTGGCTCAACCGGCGGCTCGGCGTGGCCGAGGGCGAGGCGCGGCTCATGAACTGGACGCTCGACCCCGAAGCGATGATCGGCCGAAATCAACACGGCCACAGCGTCGCCCTGAGCCCGTTCATGGGCGTGATGGGTGGGCCGCCTCCCGAAGAGGGCAAGCACCCGACCGCCCCACCGCGCGTCTGGGGCGGCAACATCGACTGCAAGGAACTCACCAGCGGCACGACCCTCTACCTTCCCGTGGGCGTGCCCGGCGCGCGCTTTTCGGTCGGCGACGGCCACGCCGCCCAGGGCGACGGCGAGGTGAGCGGCACCGCCATCGAGTGTCCGGTGGAACGCCTCGAGCTGACCTTTGGCCTCCGTGAGGACATGGCGCTCAGGACGCCTCGAGCCAAGACGCCGAGCGCCTGGCTCTCCTTCGGCTTTCACGAGGACCTGAGCGAGGCGACGGCCCTCGCGCTGGCCGACATGCTGAGCTTGATGGAAGGGCTCCTGGACGTGGACCGCAAAGACGCGCTGGCGCTCGCCAGCGTGGTGGTCGACTTGCGCGTGACCCAAATCGTCAACGGGGTCTGCGGCGTGCACGCCGCCCTGCCGCACGGAGCGGTGCGCTGACGCGGCAGCCGTACCTGCCTCTGGGCGCGGCAAGCCTCGAGCCCGCCCTCGCCCTCCTCGCCGAGCGCGACGCCGACCTGGCGCGGGTGCTGGAGACGCTCGGGCCGCCGCCGCTGTGGCGGCGCGAGCCGGGCTTTGCCACGCTCTTGCAGATCATCCTCGAGCAGCAGGTCTCGCTTCATTCGGCGCGGGCGGCCTTCGAGCGGCTCCTGGCGGTTACGGGACCGCTGACGCCGGAGGGCTTCTTGCTGCTTGACGACGCCACGCTCAAGGCCGTCGGCTTCAGCCGTCAGAAGACCGCTTACGGTCGTCACCTGGCTCGGGCGCTGCTGGAGAGGGGGCTCGACTTGGGTCCTCTCGAGACCCTGGACGACGCGGCGGCGCGCGCCGAGCTCATCAGGCTGAAGGGCGTCGGCCCCTGGACCGCCGACATCTACTTGCTCATGGCCCTGGGGCGGCCCGACGCCTGGCCGGGCGGCGACTTGGCCTTGGCGGTGGCAGTGCAGGAGGTGAAAGGCCTGGCCGGGCGGCCGGGCTCGGCCGAGCTCGAGCGCCTGGCCGAAGCCTGGCGGCCCTGCCGGGCGGTGGCGGCGCGGCTCCTGTGGCACTACTATTTGAAGGGAAGGAACAAAGATGGATGAGTTCATGCGGGGGGCCCTAGCAGAGGCCGAGCAGGGGCTAGCGGAAGGCGGCATTCCCATCGGTTCGGTTTTGGTCCATGACGGACGCGTCTTGGGGCGCGGCCACAACCGCCGGGTGCAGGGGGGCAGCGCTATTCTGCACGGTGAGATGGACGCCTTGGAACGTGCCGGGCGCCAGCCCGCCGCGGTCTACCGGGCCTCGACGCTCTACACCACGCTCTCGCCCTGCGCGATGTGCAGCGGCGCGATTCTGCTCTACGGCATTCCGCGCGTGATCGTCGGCGAGAACAGGACGTTCATGGGCGAAGAGGATCTCCTGCGCTCGAGGGGCGTCAGGGTCGAGGTCCTGCAAGACGAGGGCTGCATCCGCCTCATGACCGGCTTTATTCGCGATCACCCCGAGCTCTGGCGCGAGGACATCGGGGTATGAGGACGTCGGGGTACAAGGCTTGAGCCGGTGAACGACGAAGAGCTGGCCGGCGAATCCCGCCACGAGCTGGCTGAGGATCGCACCGATTGGGCGCACGAGCGGACGCTGCTCGCCAAGGAGCGGACCTTTAGCGCCTGGGTGCGCACCGGCCTGGCGTCCATCGCTGCGGGCATCGGGGTGTCACGGCTCTTGGCCGCGCTCGAGCCCGGCTGGCTGGTCGGCGTCCTCGGCACGCTGCTCGTCGTCATGGGCGCCGCGGCTCTGGCCTTCGGCTTCTGGAGCTACCGCAAGACGCTCGCCAAGCTCGAGCAGGAAGGTGTCCGGGGCATTCCCGGCTGGGCGCTGGGGCTCTTCACCCTGGTACTCATGGCCGGGGCGGCCATGGCGCTGCTGCTCATCTGGCTCAACTAGGCTCTGGCTCAACTAAGCCGGACTGGACGCAGGGTTAACCGTAGGGTGTCGTGTCATAGGGTGTCGTGGCGACGGCTTCCTGGGCGCCGCGGAGTTGGGGGTCGTGACGCGGCGACTCGAGCCAGTCCGCCAGCTGGTCCTTGAGCGCGCCCAGGCCCTCGCCCGTCTCGGCGGACACGGCCAGCGCCTGGTAGCGTTCGGTCAGGCCCTGCAACACGTCGCGCTCGGCGAGGTCGCCCTTGTTGATGACGACCAAGCGCGGCACCTCGAGCTTGAGCTCGTCCAAGATCCGCTCGACCGCGTTCACCCGCTCGGAGGCGCCGGGAGAGGCGCCGTCGACGACGTGCAGGAGCAGGTCGGCGTCGTGAAGCTCCTCGAGGGTGGCACGAAAGGCGTTGACGAGCTCGTCCGGCAGATCGCGGATAAAGCCCACGGTGTCGGTCATGAGCACCTTGCCGCCCCACTCGCCCAGGCCCGGCAACCAGGCCTCGCGGGTGGTGGGCCGGAGCGTCGCGAAGAGCCTGTTCTGGCTCAAGACCTCGGCCTTGCTCATGGCGTTGAAGAGCGTGGACTTGCCGGCGTTGGTGTAGCCGACCAGGGCGATCACCGGCGTCTGCGAGCGGGTGCGGCTCTTGCGCCGCTCGCCGCGGCGCTTGCTGATCTCGCTCACCTCGCTCTCCAGGGTGGTGATGCGGTCGCGGATGCGGCGGCGGTCGACCTCGAGCTTGGTCTCGCCGGGGCCGCGCGTGCCGATGCCGCCGCCCAGGCGGCTCATCGCCACGCCGCGGCCGGCGAGGCGGGTGATCTGGTAGGTGAGCTGCGCCAGCTCGACTTGGACCTGCGCCTCGCGGCCGCGGGCGTTCTGCGCGAAGATGTCCAAGATGAGCTGGGTGCGGTCCAGGACCTTCAGCTTGGTCTCCTCCTCGATCTCGCGCGCCTGCGCGGGGTTCAGCTCGCGGTCGAAGACGAGCAGGTCGGCGTCCTCATGGTAGGCCTTGGAGACGAGTTCTTGCAGCTTGCCCCGGCCCACGAGCGTGCGCGGGTCGGGGCTCTTGCGCTGCTGGCGGCTCCTGACGGCGACCACCGCCCCGGCACTGCGGGCGAGCTCGGTGAGCTCATCCAGCCTCGAGTCGCTCAGGGAAGGGTGCTCGCCGGTGTTGAGGCCGATCAGGACCGCGCGCTCCCGGCTCGAGCGCCTGGTCTCTCGCGCGCCGGCCGAGCGCTGCAACTCCTCTTCCAGGCTCTCGATCATCCTGAGGATGTCGAGGCGCTCGAGTTCGAAGACGGGCCGGGGCCCGTGAACGATCCAGTCCTCCTCCGCAGCGGTCGGCGGGGCCAGCTGGGCGAGATGGGCGTTGCCCAACTGGGCATGGCCGTTGCCGTTGCCCGTGATGTCGACGGCGATCACGGCGTCGAGCCGGTTCAAGAAGAGCGCCGACAGGTCGCCGCCACTGAGCCCCCCCGGCTTGAGATGGGTGTGGACCAGCCTGAGGCCCTTGAGGCGCCTTTCGGCCTCACCGTGAACAGGCGGCAGCGGGGCGTCTTGAGCGTCGCCGACGGCGACGGTGAGCACCCGGCCGCGGCGGTCGATGAGCAGCGAGATGGGCTTCTTGAGCTCGAGCGAGAGGTCGCCCATCGCCCGGGCCAGATCGGCGGTGACGGGCGCTTGCGGGGGCAGTTTGCGGCGGTAGAGGTTGCTGAGGCGCTTGACTTGGTTGCTCTTCAATCCGGAGAGTTTGCCGTGGACTTTATCGATGGTTAGACTCCTTCCCTAACAGGGATACCGAGAGAATGGGCCCGAGGGCCGTGTGAGACGCATGCGTGGATTGTCGGGGTTTGAAGCAGAAGGCGGCACACTGGGGCGGGCACGCTTGAGCACGCTAGGACCTTATCCTTGGCGCTCTTATCCTTGGCGCTCTTATCCTTGGCGCCCGCATCCTCGTGGCCCTCGTCCCTGGCTCGGGAGCGAGCGTGGTCAGCACCCGAGTCAGCACCCGAGGAGGCGTGGGCGAACGTGACGACGCCGTGCACTAGTGAGCTTCATCCGCTATCATTATAGCGCATTTCCGCAACAAAAACGTGAGCTGCGAAGCTGGCGGGAGGGGCCGGGCTCGAGGGCTGACGCCGCGGCACCTTCGGGTCTGTTCCATGCCGGACTGGCTCCTGCTGCGCCGGGCCAAGACCTCGGCGACCTTCCAGGGCCGGCGCTAGCTCCGTAGACGAGTCCTTTTATCGGTAGTTTTGGACATTCGGATCGCTGCTGTGGATCGCTGCTGTGTCCTTCGCCCCTGCGCGCGCACATGGGAGCAGCGGACGCCGGGCTATACTCTCTAAAGAACGCTGTGCTCTCTAATCTAATGTGCTCTGGAGGAACGCTATGAATGTCGTGATCGCCTCGGCTGTGCGCAGCCCGATAGCCTCGTTTCGGGGGGCCTTCGCATCCCTCAAGGCCTCGCGGCTCGGGGCCACGGTCGTCAAGGAGGCCGTGAGCCGCGCCGGGGTCTCGCCGGGCGAGGTCGACCTGGTCCTGATGGGCAACGTCTTGTCGGCGGGCATGGGCCAGGCCCCGGCGCGCCAGGCGGCGCTCTACGCCGGTTTGAGCGAGACCACGCCCGCCGTCACCCTCAACAAGATGTGCGGCAGCGGGCTCGAGGCGGTCATCCAGGCGGCCAGGGCGGTGGCCTTGGGCGACGCCAAGATCGCCGTGGCGGGCGGGATGGAGTCGATGAGCCAGGCGCCCTATCTCTTGCCCAAGGCGCGCGAGGGCCTCAGGATGGGCCACGGAGAGCTGCTCGACTCGATGGTCCACGACGGTCTCTGGGACGTCTACGGCGACAAGCACATGGGCTCGTGCGCGGAGAGGTGCGCCAGGGAGTACAGCTTCAGCCGCGAGGCCCAGGACGACTACGCGCTGCGCTCCTACCGGCGCGCCCAGGAGGCGAACGAAGAGGGTTACTTCGAGGAGGAGATCGTGCCCGTCGAGGTTCCCGGCCGCAAGGGCGAGGTGACGGTCGTCAGCCGGGACGAGGAGCCCAGCCGCGTCGATTTCGCCAAATTGCCCACCCTGCGCCCGGTCTTCGAGAAGGGCGGCAGCGTCACCGCGGGCAACGCCTCGACCATCAACGACGGCGCCGCCGCCCTGGTGGTCTGCACCGAGGAGACCGCCCGCGAGCGCGGTCTGCCGGTGATGGCTAAGATCAGCGGCTACGCCGTCAGCGCCACCGACTCCGAGTGGTTCACCGTCGCGCCGATCGCCGCCATGCGCACGCTCTTCGAGCACTTGGGCTGGCAAGCTGACGAGGTGAACCTGTACGAGATCAACGAGGCCTTCGCGGTGGTGCCGATGGCCGCCATGCAGGAGTTCGGCCTCTGCGCCGACAAGGTCAACGTCCACGGCGGCGCGGTCGCCCTGGGCCACCCCATCGGCGCCTCGGGCGCGCGCATCCTCGCCACCTTGCTGCACGCCCTAAAGCGCCGCGGCGAGACCAGGGGCGTGGCGAGCATCTGCATCGGCGGCGGCGAGGCTCTGGCGATGGCCGTGGAGCTGGTAGGCTAAGCCGCTTTAGTCCTCTCCCTTGCCCGCCTCGAGGTAGGCGGTGAGGAGTTTGACGGCCGCCCCCAGGTCGCTCTTCGAGACCATCTCGGTGACGGTGTGGATATAGCGCGTGGGCGTCGACAGGGTGAGGCTGGGCACGCCCGCGCGGCTCAGCTGGATGGCCCCGGCGTCGGTGCCGCCCAGCGGCAGGACCTCGAGCTGGTAGGGAATCGCTTCCGCTTCCGCCAGTTGGATAAAGGCGTCCAAGAGCCAGCGGGTGCTGATGGCGCTCGAGTCCATCACCTTGAGCGCCACGCCCTTGCCGAGTTCGCTGACGCGCTGGTGCTCGGCGCCGCCGGGCGTGTCGACCGCCAGGGTCACGTCGAGGGCAATGCCGATGTCGGGCTCGATGTGGTAGGCACCCGTGCGGGCGCCGCGCAGGCCGACCTCCTCCTGCACGCTGAAGACCGCGTAGACGTCGTAGGCGGGCTCCTGGAGTCGCTTTAGGGTCTCGATCTGGATCCAGCAGCTGGCGCGGTCGTCCATCGCCTTGCCGGTCACCACCGCGCCCAGGTCGCGGCATTCCTGGATGAGCGTGACCGGGTCGCCGACGCGGACTCTCTCCTTGACCGCCTCTCCGCTCATGCCCAGGTCGATGGCGAACTCGTGGAGCTGCGGCACCTTGCCCCGCTCGTCGGGCGGCAGGATGTGGATAGGCTTGGTCGCCGGGTTCAAGACGCCGACGAGGTCGCCGCCCCTGGCGTGGACGGTCACCTGGCGAGCGAAGAGGGTGCGGGCGTCGAAGCCGCCCGCCGGGTTGACGCGCAAAAAGCCCTTGTCGTCGATAAAGGAGACGTAAAAGCCGATCTCGTCCATGTGGGCCGAGAGCATGACGCGCTTGGCCTGTTCTGTATTGCCACCCTTGAAGGCGATGAGGTTGCCCATGGCGTCCTCGCTGAGGCTGTCCACGACACCCTCGAGCTCGGCCCGGATGAGCTCGCGCACGCGCTCCTCGCGCCCCGGCACCCCGGCCACTTCGGAAAGCCTCTTGAGTAGCTCGCTGTTGAATGAATCCATGCCGCAGTCTATCATGGCCGAAGTCACTGTAATCTGCGAGAGAATAGAGGCAGCTCGGAAGACACTGCACCGCAAAAAAATCAGAGAATAAACGATCAGCAGGGTCTTAAGACCTAAGTCCTAGGACCCAAGTCTTAAGACTTGGGTCCTAGGTTGGTTAGGGCTTTGGTACTAGTGGGGGTGCAGACTTTGGTCGCTATTATCCACCGAGAAGACTATTATATATTTAAACACAGGTTAGCGCTCGAGGACGTTATATCTCGTATCTCAACGAGTCCGCTTTAAGCCAACCGCATCTTGAGACCGTGGGTGGTCTATGGGCGCCTGTGCTAATCCAATGGGGGGTGACTATGGGGCAGCAGAGTAGAAAAGGGCAGGCTGTACAT
>JALZLY010000037.1 GCA_030858465.1 Deinococcota bacterium | reverse complement strand
GTGGCGGAGGGCTGATGGTGCGGACCGGCGGCGCGCGACCGGGCGTCCAAGCACTTCAAGCGGATGGTCGACTGCTTTGGGGTAGTGCGGCCGCAGCAGAGCCTCGCGCAGCTACTGCCGGTAGCCTCAGACGTGGCACGAGCCCTTTAGGGACGGGCTTCTGCTCAGCGCTTTTTGAGCGCCCGCAGGCGCGACGCCGCCTCCTCCGCCGTGACCTCGCCGCGCTCCAGGGCCGCCAGGACCTCCGAGCGCTCGTCGGCCGCGTCCTCGGCGGCCTCGTAGCCGAGCGTCTTCAGCATGTTCTCGAACCTGAGGCGGACGGTCGGATAGGAGAGGCCTAGGATGCGCTCGACCTCCTTTAGGTTGCCGCGCGTCTTGACGAAGAGGCGCATGAAGTCCAGATGCTCGGCGGGCAGGAGGGCGAACTCGTTGGGGGCGAAGCGCCCTTCGATGCGGATGCCGCTCGTCGGGCACTCGAGCAGGAGAATCTCCAGGGGGTCGCCGGTGACGGGGCAGCGGGTGGGCATGGGGTGTCTTTGCATGGCTTTGTCCTTCATTGTTTAGAGAGCATTGTTAGAGAGGGGCGAGCTCGAGCGTGAAATCGGTGGTTTTGAGGCTCAGGTAGGGTTCGCCGCTGGGCAGACGCAGCAGCTCCCGGCCCGGCGTCAAGCCGGCGAGGACTTGCTCGGGGCTGAGCTGGTAGGGGGCGGAAATGGCTGGCAAGACCTTGAGGTAACGGTTGCTCCAAACCAGCAAGGTCATGAGGCGCAGCGCGAAGAGGAGAAGCTCCTCGAGCACCCAGAGCGGCATCACCCAGCGCAGCCGGAAGCGGCCGGCCTCGAGGCGGAGGTAGAGAAGCCTGGGACGCGCCTCGTAGAGGCGCTGGAGCACGTCGTTCATACCACCTCGATGATGATCCGGACCTGCTTGCCCTCGTCAAGGGCCTCGACGTCGATGAGCCGGCCTTCGGGCAGGTCGTCTCGCAGGGTGTCGAGCAACTCGACCAGGTCGATGCCCTGCGCCTCGAGCTCGCCGCGCACGTCCTTGGGCACGAACTGCAGGGCGAACTTGGCGAGCGGCGCGGGCACGTTGACGCGGACCTTGGCCTCGTCCTCGGCGTCGACGAGAATGCGGATCATCTTGGCGGCGCTTCGCGGTCGGCTCAGAGCGGCGCCTTGGGCCCCCCCCAGGGCGGCCAGCAGCTCCTCCGCCTCAGCGACCGTCACCTGCTGGGCGTAGAGCATCTCGAGCACCTTGCGGGTTTCACTCATGGCGGGTTGCACGCACGGGGCCCCTTTCACGCACGGGGCACCTTGATGTCCAAGTTGCCCATCTTGACGAAGAGATCCAGGCTGGCCCTGCCCTCGCCCATCTTGATGGGACCGTCGATGTCGATGGCGCCCATGCTGACCTTGCTGCTCAGCTTCACGCTCGAGCCCCTGAGCAGCGCGATGTCGGCGTTGCCCATCGACACCTGCACCCGGTGCTCGCCCTCCACGAGGCGCAGTGTGGCGTCAAGGTTGCCCGCCTTGAGCTCGAGGTCGAGGCCTTCTACCTCCTCCAGCTCCACGTTGCCGGCGACCACCCGGCCCCTCACGAAGGCCACGCCGCTTATCTCGATGTTGCCCGCCTTGGCCGAGAGGTCCACGCCGCAATCCGGCGGCACCGCGATCTTCAAACTGTTGCGCCCGCTCAGCAGCGATTCGATGCCCTGAGCCTGGACCGCCCAGTCCTCGCCTTGGCGCCCCAGGTCGGCGCCCTCTACCCGCGGCTCGGCGAGTCCCTCCTCGCGTCTCACCTCGAGGTTTTTAGCCATCATCCCGATGCGCAGCCAGCGCAGAGGGGGCTGCGCGCCGCGGCTAGGGCCGGGCGGTTCCGGAGGTGAGGGGCTGGCGGAGGGCGGCGGGGGCGCCGCGGGAGAGGCCCCCTGCGGAGGGGGCGCCGCCCCCAGCGCTTCCTCGTCGGCCATCGCCTCGGCGGTCTCGGCCTCGTCCAAGGCCTCGAGCAGCAGGCTGGCCTCCTCCTCGCTGATCTTGCCCTCGCCGAGAAGAGCCTCGACCCGCTGCCTTTCGTTCATGCTCGACCTTTCGTTCATGCTCGACCTTTCATGTAACGCGGGAGTGCGTAGGGGTAGGTGCCCGGCGCGCTCAGCTTCCGCGCGGGCTCGAGGCGGTCGGCCAGCGCCCGCAGGCTCGCGGCCGCCCAGAGGCGCCAGGGGGTGTGGGGCAAGAGCCGGGCCTGCTCGGCTTCCGCCCGCAGGCGGGCCAACTTGGCGCGGGTTTGTAGCTCGGTGGCTGAATAGCTATTCCAAAAGTCCATCGCCGACCTCCTGGAAGAAATATAAACCAATACTCACATATTGTCAATAGATACTTGCCATTTCGTGAGGAGCTCGATAAGAGGAGGCGATACCGCGCTTGGTTGAGGCCGGACGCACCCGCGAGGCATTGTGCTTTTCACGGCTATCGAGTATAGTAGTCTTTGCCTGGACAACACGCTGGATGTGCTGGCAGGTTGGGCCTCGGCCCGAGAATGCACGGCGTGCAAGAGCGCACGCAGGAAAAGAGTAGGTAAAATGGCAACAGGTACGGTAAAGTGGTTCAACGGCGAAAAGGGCTTCGGCTTCATCGAGCAGAGTGACGGGGGCGCGGATGTGTTCTGTCACTTCTCGGCCATCAACTCCGACGGCTACCGCAGCCTTAACGAGGGCGACGAAGTCGAGTTCGAGGTTGAACAGGGCCAGAAGGGCCTGCAAGCCAAAAACGTCAAAGTCACCCATGCTGCGCCCGCAGCGCCCCGTCAGCAAAGATCGCGCTACTAAAGCCTATCCTTTGAAGACACGCGCCCGCTCAGGCGGGCGTTTTTCGTGCTACCCGGCGGAGGCGACTGGTCCTTCGAGGCGACTGGTCCTTCGACGAAGCCAAGACATCTGAGAACCAACGCCAGATGGAGATACCCCGCGGCCTGGTTAGCCTCTTGCTCGCGCATGTATGTACCCGTCTTCGGCTGCACCACCAGCTCGAGGCTGCTAGACCTAGGAGAGCTTTTTCAGAGTGATTTTACCTGGGCTTAACAAGAAATCCTTGGCATTCGGACGAGTTAAAACAGCGAAGAAGGGCGCAGGCTGCCTCTAGGGGTGTCGCACTTCATATTTGAAGTGGCGAACTTTCCAGCTATGCTCCCAAGGCCAGGGCGGTCAAGGCATGACAGCTTCTTGGCTTGCCTTGGCGCGCGATATCTTCTGCTCCGCTAGGATATGATCGCTTCAGCCAAGAAGCTGCGCCGGAAGCAAGCATCACCATGAAGGAGGCACCATGAACCCCGCCACCACGCCGCCTATCGCCCTCCAGCTCTACAGCAGCCGCGACTTTGGCGGCTCCCTGGACAGCCTCTTCGGCGAGGTCGCCGCCGCGGGCTACAGCGGCGTCGAGACCGTCGGTACCCAGGGCTGCACCGCCAAAGAGCTGCGCGAACTTCTAGGCAAGCACGGCCTCAAGGTGTGCTCGAGCCACTACGCACTCGAGGCCCTGCAAGAGGGCCTCAAAGAGATCGCCGGATTTCACGAGGCCGTAGGCAACCGCGACCTGGTGGTGCCGTGGCTGCCTCATCAGCTCTACGACGACACGAAGGAGAGCTGGCAGACCATCGGCCGGCAGTTGGGCGAGCTGGGCGCGCGCTGCCGCGAGCACGGCCTGCGCCTGCACTACCACAACCACGCCTTTGAAATGGCCGAGGTCGAGGGCAGGCTGGGGCTCGAGTGGCTCCTGGACGCGGCCAGCCCCGAGAACCTGGGCTTTGAACCCGACCTGGCCTGGATGGTGCGCGGCGGCGTGGCCCCGATGACGCTGCTGGAGGGCTACGCCGGGCGCTGCGAGCTCGTGCATATCAAGGATCTGACAGCGGAAGGCGAGAACGCCGATGAGGGCGGCTGGGCGGACGTGGGCGCGGGCCGGCTCCCCTGGGACGAGCTGCTGCCGGCGGCAAGGGTAGCCGGGGCGAGGTGGCTCATCGTCGAGCACGACCAGCCCAAGGACCCGGTGGCAAGCCTGCGGAGGAGCGCCCGCTTTTTGCAGGACGGGCTGCTTTAGTCTGGCCGTCAGTCGGGACGCGGGTTTGGCGCGGGTCGCTCACAAGGGCTGAACGAGGAGAACGAGTGACGGGTGAGATCGTTTCGCTTCATGCGGGCGGCCAGGGCCTAGCCAAGGAGGGCGCCCCAAGCCTCGTGCTGGTTGAGGGCTACGGGGCGCGCGGCGACCGGCACGCCGGGAGGGACCGCGACCGCGCGGTGCTCATCACGCCGGCCAGCAGCTACCTTTATATTGCCCGCGCGGGGATTTTGCTGCGCTACGGCATGCTCGGCGAGAACCTCGTCCTTGCCGGGCTCGACCCGCACCAGCTCCCGAGCGGCTCGCGTTTGCGGCTTGGCGACGCGGTTCTCGAGCTGACCACGGCCTGCACCGTTTGCAGCAGCTTGAGCAGCATCGACCTTCGGCTGCCCAAGCTCGCCTACGACAGGCGAGGCGTCTACGCCAGGGTTGTGGCAGGGGGAAGGGTCCACCGCGGGCAAGCCGTGACCGTGACGACAGCCCTCGCGTCTCCCGCGCAAGCGCCTCCCGACTCGTGAGCCGCCGTGGTGATCACCCCGGCACAACTTGGAGGTGACCTTTCCAGCTACGATCGGGGCCGCGGTCTTTCCGCGAAGGCCGTCTCGAGCGGCGGCCGCGAATCTCTTTGTGCCAGTAGTTCAGGGTGCCCCGACGAGGCACCCGAAGACGAGGCGGATTGGTTCACATCAGAGGTTTGGCCGTCACGGCGTCCGCGGGTCGGCGTCGCGCGGTTCGGTTGCGGCCAGCCTGGCGTCAGTAAGCAGACCCGGCAAGGCCAGAAAACCCTCGAGCGCCAGGGCTACCCCCCCCATCGGCACCGACTCGGCGCCCAGCGGCGAGACGATCACCCGCGCCTGCGCGCGCGGCGCGGAGAGCGCATCGGCTTCGATCACGCGCGCCACCACCGGCAGGACGGCCTGGGCGACGGCGGCCAGGTTGCCGCCCAAGACTACCAGCGAGGGGTTGAGCACGTTGATGAGGTTGGCCGCCACCAGCCCCAGGAACTCCCCCGTCTCCCCCAAGATCGCCAGAACCTCCTCGTCTCCCGCCTCCGCCCGCCGTGCGACCGCCCAGATGTCGCCGAGCACCACCCCGCGCTCGGCCAGCCGCGCCAGAATCGCCTCTTCCGAGGCGTAGGCCTCGAGGCAGCCCCGCCCGCCGCAGGCACAGGGCCTGCCCCCCGGCACCACCTTGATGTGGCCGATCTCGCCCGCGAAGCCGCCGGCGCCCCGGTAGAGCCGCCCGCCCAGGAAGAGGCCGCCACCCACCCCGGAGTGGCCGGTGATGTAGATGAAGTCCCTGACCTTGCGGCCCTTCCCGAAGAGCTTTTCGGCTAGCGCCGCGGCCTTGGTGTCGTTGTCGACGAAGACGGGCGCGTCAAGGGCCTCCCTTAGCCGCTCGAGGATGGCCACGTCGCGCCAGCCCAGGTTGGGCGCTAAGACCAGCCGCCCGCTTGAGTCCATGAGGCCGGGGATCCCCACGCCGATCCCCCGCACGGCTCCAACTGTAAAGCCGCAGGTCGCCGCCAGCCTCAGAGTGGCTTCCCGAAGCTGGTGGAGGGCCCCTTCGACGTCCCGGCTGCCGGCGACCTGCAAGCGGCCTCTGACCTGGCCGTCCAGCGAGGTCGCTATCAGCCGGATGGTGCTGGGCTCGAGCCTCACCCCGACGAGGAGGCCGGCCTGGGCGGAGATGCTCAGGGCCACCTCGGGCCGGCCCGGCCGCCCCTTGCTCTGTCTCACGCTGCGGTGGATCAGCCCCGCCTCGTCGAGCTGGGCGATCACCGCCGACACCGTCGCCTTGTTTACGCCCGCATAGCTGCTCAGCTCGAGTTGGGAGCTGTCAGGGTGGTCTCTGAGCGCGTGAAAGATGCGAGCGACATTGAACTGGCGAATCAGCGCGGAATTGATCGCTTCACCCCGTTTCAGCACGGTGCGGGCACGCCGCAAAAACAGCCGCAACAACATCGTTCATCGACGAAACCTCGGACGGTTCTTCAAGTCCAGACCCCGGGTTTTATCCTTGACATCTCGCCTATATCAAAGTATATTGGCAATTAGTTAGACAGTCAATTTAATCTCGTTCCCTCAATACAAGGGGTTTGGTATAAAACCGCACACGAACATGAAACCGTCTGCCGGTCAAGCTGTTTCCGCTCGCCTAGGAGATCCGTCCAAACTTATCCTCGCTATCCCATCGTCCGCCGTGACGTCGCCTGCTCCGTTTTGCTCGAGCCCCTGGAGGAACAGTGAACACCAAGACCACCGCGACTTCACTCGCCGTCGATGTGCCTCGCGTGCGCTGTTGACAAGCCCCCGCCAAGGGGGCGGTTGGAGACGGGCCTGGGGTGTCGGTATGAAATGCGTTTGGACGCCACACGCTTAGAGGCCATTCATGTAGGGGCCATATAGAGGCCCATAGCTGCTCAAGAGAAAGGGGTCGAGTCAAATCAAACTGGGTCAGTACAGGTCCAAAAATCAAGCAGGTCCAGAAATCAAGGAGGAACTCAAGGGATGAAACAAGCAAACGCTAAGCGTCTATGGCTGTCGGTGGTTTTGCTGGCGGCTTTCGGCTGGTTCGGCTTCGCCGTCGCGGCTCCCGAAATCGTCGGGGAGGTCGAGGCCGGACTCAACGAGGACCAGGAGATGGTAGTCCGCTTTCAGACCGACGGTCCCGCCATGAGCGAGGTGAGCTACGGCGCCGAAGGCGACCTCTCTCAAACGACCGAGGAGGTCACCGCGCTCGAGGGCGAGCATGAGCACGTCCTCACCGAGATTGCGCCGGGCACGAGCTACAGCTACCGGATTCGCGTCTGGGACTGGAGCGGCAGCGAGTACAGCAGCGACGAGATGACGCTGACCACGCCGGCACTGGCCCCTCCCGGAGGGCTCCGCGCCATGACGGGGGACGAGACGGTCACCCTGTCCTGGGATCTAGCCTTCGGAGCCAGGGAGTACCTCGTCCAGCGCGCGGAGACTCCCGGCGGACCCTACGACACCGTCGCCACGGTCGAAGGTAACAGCTACCAGGACGTGGGCGTGAGCAACGACCAGGAGTACTACTACCTCGTCTCGGCAGTCGGCCCTGCCGAAGACGCTTCCGAAGCGTCCGCCGAACTGGCCGTAAGGGTCGAACCGTCTCTCGCCAGCGACAGCTTTGAAGATGGCCTCGATGAGACGGTCTGGCGCGTCTACCGAACCAACCCTGACGCCGAGATCGCCGTTGCCGGCGGTCAACTGAGAATGGAGAACTTCAGCACCGGCGGCTGGGAAAACAACCAGGGCGGCGTCATGCTGAACCAGGCGCTCGATCTGACGGGCGTCACCACCGTCGTTGAAATCGAGTATGCCGAGGCTGGCTGGACACAGCAGAACCCCGGTTTCTGGGCCGACGGTAGCATCGACGGTGACGACACCTGGAACCATCCCGGCTTCCGCTTGACGGTCGGCGGAAGCGGCTTCAACTCCGAGGTCACGCCGGCGGCGGACGCTTCCTTCGAACCAGGACTCTCGGGCGAGGCCACCCCACCCTACACCCTCGAGTGGGTCCTCACCCATGAAGAGGGCACTACCTTGGACACGCAGGCGCTGATCGGCGGAGAGCTCGTCAGCGAGGGCCGGATTGACCTCGGTAGCCTCGACCCCAGCGAACTTTACCTCTACCTCTACGTGTCAAACGACACTGCCGAGGGCTCGGCTGCCTTTGAGCGGGTAGCGGTGCGCCAGGAGCCTGTTCAAGCTGCTGACCAGACCCTGACGGCGGCAACAGAAGAGACCACAGAAGAAGCAACGGCCTCGGCGACAACCGATGAGCCCGCGCAGGAAACCGCTACCGAGGAGGCGGGCGGGCAAGAAGCTGCGCCGCAGACGGCTGAGGGAGCAACCGAGCTGACGCAGGCGACGGAGGACGCCGAGGAGGCCGCCGAAGACACTGAAGAAGCCGACGCCGCGGCGACGACCGAAGGAGAAACGGCCACGGTCCCGGTCGACGAGGGGCTTGACCTGCCCGTGGCGGTGCAGCTCTACAGCCTCCGCGACTTCGGAAGCTTCGAGGAGCAGCTGGCGCTCGTCGCCGAGACGGGCTATCTTGCCGTCGAACTCGTCGGCAACCACGGCCTGAGCGCTGACGAGATGAACGAACTCCTGGAGCGCTACAACCTCCGCGCCATTTCCGCCCACTACGGCTTGGACGACCTCAGGAACAACTTAGACGAGATCGTCGCCTTCAGCCAGGCGATCGACAACCAGAACATCGTCATGCCCTGGCTGCCCCAGTACATGCGCCCGGATAGCGTCGAGGGCTGGCAGGAGCTGGACGCGAGCTCGATGAGATCGGCGTGCGCCTGCGCCAGGAGCGCATGCTCTTCGCCTACCACAACCACGATTTCGA
>JALZLY010000036.1 GCA_030858465.1 Deinococcota bacterium | reverse complement strand
CCTCCGAGTAGATGTCGCTCATAGAGGTGGCGTACTGGAGGTCGGGAAGTACCTCGTTCTCGCTGAGATAGTCGCCGTCCGCGTAGGCGCCGACCTGAACCGAGACGGTGTAGCTGTAGGGCGCCTCGCCAAAGCCGATGTAGGTGTTGGGGTCGAGGTAGCTAACGTAGGCGTAGACGAGGGTAAAACCGGCGTCCTCCCGGCAAGACGGCCGCACCTCGGCGTCGACCTCGAGCGCGGTCAGGATCGTCCCCAGCGGCGCGATCAGCTCTTCGTAGATGGTCGCCGCCGCGGCCTCCGCTCGAGCCTCGTCCGCCGCTTCGACGACCACCTGGACCGAACTTGGATCGAGGCAGAGCGCCACGCCTTCAAGGTGAAAGTCCTCGTCCGAATGCGCCATCGCCAGCGAAAAAAAGGCCGCGACAAGGCCCGCAGGGAGAAAAAGCCTCAACGTCACCTGCTTAGGATACAAGGTCCTGGGGGAGTAACTAGCATGGTTTTTGGCATCTCACTCACCTGTCACCTCGAGCTTGAAGGCGTGCGCTTGTTCCTCGTCGCCCTCGAAGAGCAAGGTGACCTCCCAGCGCCCCACCATCGGAAAGCTCAGCGAGGCGTGGCGGGCAAAGGCGCGGGCGTCGTGATGGCGCGTGTCGCTCTCCAGCTCGAAGCGCTCGTCGTCGCCCGCGTGCGCCATGCCGGGCATGCGGTAGGCGATAAAGAGCGGGCGCGCGTCACTCTGGTCGCCCTCGTAAGCGTGGACGAAGACCTCGCTGCGCCCGCCGCCCGCGAGGCTCGGGGTGGGCAAAAAGACGGCGGTGAATGTCCCCCCGCCCTCGAGCGCGCTCTCGTAAACCGTGAAGAGGAAAGCTTCGTCCTCCGCAAGGAGCTGCCACAAGCCGCTCTGAAGCGCGGGCAGCTCGAGCCAGAGTTCATTCTGGCCGTGGTGCGTGGGGACGCGTTCGGCCCTTAAGGGGTAGCGCGTCCCGTCCGGGCTAAGGACTGTGAACGTGACGTCGTCCTCGGCTGTGCCCGCCGGGCTGAGGACGAGCGTCAAAGGACCCTCCAGCGGCAGGAGCGGTGTGACGGTGACGGGGCCGGAGGCGAGCGCCCAGGTGTTGGCGCCGCTCGGGGTGGCGGCTGGGGTGTGGTCTTCATGGCCGGGCGGCGGCGTCATGCTTTGGTGCAGGGCGTGGTCCATGGCGTCGTGCCGGTGAGGAGGCTCCCGCGTCGCCAACACGCCGGTCACGCTGAGAACGCCCATGAGCAGCACCGACTCGAGGCGGACCAGCCGCCGTAAGCCCGAACTCCGGCCCCGGGCGAGCTTGGGCATGAGCAGCCAGCGGTTGGCGGCGGCGATGCCCAAAATGACCAGCACCAGTAAAATCTTGACGGTGAGCGTCCAGCCGTAGGTCGTTTCGGTGAGGGCGCTCAGGCCGTAAAGGTGCAAAAGGGAAGCGTACATGCCCGTCAGCGTCAAGACGGCAACGCCAAAAACGCCGAGGCTCGAGACTCTCGACACCGCGACCTCGAGCGCCTCCTTCGTTTCCGCCCAGCTCGGTGCCCAGGCAACGTAGACGACCGCACCGGCCCAGAGGGTCGCGCCGACGAGGTGGGCCAGGTCGCCCAGGAGGGGCAAAGGGCCCATCGCGCCGCCGTGGCTCACCATGCTCAGGCTGGCCAGCACCCCGAGGCCAAAGAGGGCGTAGCCCAGGCGATCAAGGGTGCCGGGCAGGCGGCCACCCAGTCCTAGCGCCAGAAGCAAGACGGTGAGCCCGCTGCGGGCGAGGGTGGCTTGGCCGTGGCGGGTGTAGAGGAGGTAGTCTAGGGCGAGGTCGGGATAGAAGCCGCCGACAGCCCGGTTGACCGTTATGACGACTTCGACCAGACCGGCCGTGAGCAGCACCAGCGCCCCCGCCAGCAGACCCCACCACAGCCGTCTTTTGCTCTTGTGATGGAGGAGTTCCGGGCCGACCCAGCGGGAGAAGAGGCCGGCCCCCAGGAGCAACACCGCGCCGATAAAGAGGCCGGCCTTAAGAGCGGCTGCCACGGGTTAAGCGTTAGCCCGCGGCGTCAGGCTGGTAGAAGAAGACAAAAAAGCCCTGAGTGGTGTGGGTGTCGATGGAGAGCACCCTCCACATGACGACATAGGCGCCGGGTTCCAGGGTCTCTTTGAGCCCCAGCGCCAGCTCCTGGCTGGTGCGCTCGGCGGTGGTGACGCCGCTGTCGGCTCGAGCCTCCTCGTCGCCGCGTAGCTCTAAGACCTCGGAGACGAGCGCGCCCGCGAGGCCGCTTACCCGCCGCAGCTCGTCGTCTGAAACGGCGCTCAGGTCAGCGGGTGCCGCTTCCCCTAGCTCGAGCGGGTAGACCTTAAAGAGGCTGAAGCGAATCTCGACGGGCTCGCTATAGACGAGTTGGACCTCTTGAAGTTCGGCGACCACGCTGTTCTCTACAGGCGTGGAGGCGTTTAAGTAGGCGTGGGCGTGGGCTGCCCCGACCAGAGTCAGGGCAGCGAGCCACAAGGCTAGACGAAACATTACGGGAAGCTGATCTCCGCCAGCGCTCTCACGCCGTGGGTGGTAAAGGTTTCGTCGAACGCCACCTCGCCGATAAAGCCGAAGATGCGTATCGTGTAGTCGCCGGGTTCGCTCAGCATGATCTCGTCGGTGTAGTAGCCCGGCTTGCCGTACTGGGGCCGGAGGGTAAAGCTGTGGGTCGCTTGGCCGTCGGGTGCGGTGATCTCGGCGGAGAGGCTGCCCTCTAAGTTCTCGACGGGCTCGTCGTTGTCGGCGCGGAGGATGATGAGGTCAAGGCCGTTGCGCTCATCGGTAAAGATGGGTTCCCGGACCATGCCGACGATCACCTTAAACTGGTTGTCGCCTTCACCGACGGTGGCGGTCTGGTGGGCGTAGGCGGCGGGAATGGCGAGGATAAAGAGGGCGGTGAGCGCCAGGATGCGTTTTTGCATGGGTGTGTCTCCTTTTAGACCGCGCCTTTGGGCGCGTGAATCTTGGGATACTGAAAGCTTGCATGCCTCTGGTTACGTGGTTACGGAAGTGAGAAAGGAAGCTTCAGGAATACTAATAAGGAATACGGACACCAGCCTCGAGACCCAAAGATGCGCAAGGTATAAAAGGTATAGAGGCCGCCGTGCTTAAGAGCACAACTGCTATGGGTGTCGGTAAAGGTTAGGCGTGCTAAGCGGGTGGCGCCCTGGCTCCGGTGTTCGGGTCGAAGAGGAGCTCGAGATAAGGCGCCAAGTAACGATTAGCAACCAGCGCTCGAGCGCTCAACCCGGTGGTGACGCCCGCCGTCGCCAGCGGTCCGAGCGCCAGCGCCAGCACGCACTTTAAGCAATGAGGGTGCTCGCTTTTAAGGGGATGATCCGGGTGATGGCTATGCTCAGCGGCGTTCGAGAGAGAGTCCAGCCTCTTTTCGCTCAGCAGGTAAGGGGCCAGAGGGAGCGCGGCCGCGAGCAGCAGGACAAAGAGCATAGCCACGAAGGATCGAGCCC
>JALZLY010000035.1 GCA_030858465.1 Deinococcota bacterium | reverse complement strand
CGCGGGCGGTCCTCTCCGCCGCGTCCCCGGCGTCGTTGGGATGGATACCGGCCGCCGCCCACACGTTCGTGAGGCGCTCGGCGAAGCCTACGCTCCTTTCGGAGCGTGCTACCGTGGTGCCGACCGTAATGATGGCCGCCAGGTCCGGGTCGGCCGCTGCCGCGGGGTCGTCGCAGAAGTCGAGGTGGCAGTGGGTGTCGGTCATGTGCCCAGCATACCCAGTGGCTTTGGCGCGGTCGGCGCCGTGGGAGGGGTAAGGGCTTTCCAAGGCCCCGCACGGTTGCCTGGCGGTTGCCTCAGAGGCCCTTTACATTCTGAAAGGGAGCCGGGTACAATAGCGCTTGCACCTTCGCCCTTGCCCGGGGCGCAAGCTGTGCGCCGAAGTGGCGGAATTGGTAGACGCGCACGATTCAGGGTCGTGTGTCCGTGAGGATGTGCGGGTTCAAGTCCCGCCTTCGGCACCACGTCAGGGACGCAAAAAGCGAGCCTCGCAGTAAGCGAGGCTCGCTTTTTGGAGGTTTTATAGCTTAACTACAGCTACAGGATTTCAGTTCCAACCGGACGGTCCCTTCGAGACGACAGGGCGCGGTTGGGTGCTGGGTCCGCTGCGGAGGGCTCAGCCCTCCGCTCAGCTCTCGTCGATGACGGGCTCCTCCGCCCGCTCGGCGCGCCTGGCCGTGCCCTCATAGCCGAGGGGGCCGGAGGCCTTGAGCCGGACGACGTCGCGGGTCGCGCCGTCGCCGTCATCGTAGGTGTAGGTCTCGATGCCGGTGACGTTGACCTCGAGCTCGGCCTCGCGCACGTCGGGGTAGAGCGGGTCGGTGATGGGTCCCCGGTAGCTGAGCCCTTCGCTCCGTTGGCGCAAATCTTGCAGCGCGTCTGCGTCCGCCGCCTCGTCGGCCAGCCGCCAGAGGCCGGCGATCTCCTCGACGTGATCCTCGGCCGAGCGGACCACCTTGAGTTCACCGTAGCCGGAGATGCCGGCGAGCGTTGCGCGTTCCATGGGCATAGGGGCCTCCTCCTTGATGGGTGTTGCCTTGACGTCATGAACGTCATGCCAAGCCGAACAGCTTGGTAGGTAGAAGTGATTATAGCGATATTCAGCTCGGTAGGGGCGCTGTTGCCGTATCACCTTTGCCGTATCACCTTTGCCTACGGAGGGCACTTACCAAGCGGCCTCGAGCTCGGGTATGATGCTTGCCTCGGGTAGGATGCTTGCAACGTCACGGGACTCCTTTAGAAGAGGCGTTAAGATGAGAGCGATGTTCACGCACCGTCAAGACTCTTGGGAAAGTGATTGGGAAAGTAACGAAGACCCCTTCGTTAGGGGACGTCAGCCGCGTAGTATGGCATCATGGGTGTAGCATTATGGATCGCAACCTCCTGCTGGCCGCTATGATTCTGGCCGCTATGATTGAGGCAGAGGCCGTTATATTTGGGGTGGTCGAAAGGCCGCTCGTACGAAGGGGGCTATTTTGAACCGGTATGACGACCGTGCCAGGCTGGTGTTTCACTTTGCCAGAGAGGAAGGCTCCAAGCTCGGCCACGCCATGATCGGCCCCGAGCACCTGCTCCTCGGCCTCATGCGCGAGGGCGGCACCGCCAGCCGCGTGTTGGGCGAGTTCGGCGCGACCTTGGAGGGTTTTCGCCGTCAGGTCGAGGAGATGGTGGGCCGCGGCGACGGCCTGCCCCGCAATGAGACCGCCGCCATCACGCCGCGGGCGCGCCGGGTGATGGAACTGGCCGGCAGCGAGGCTCGCTCCCTGGGTTCGACCGTCATCGCTACCGAGCATATCCTGCTCGGCATCATCCGCGAGGGCGACGGCGTCGCCTACCGCATCCTCCAGCAGCTCACCAGGGACGTGGACACGGTGCGCTGGCGCATCCTGGCCGCCGCCGACCCCAAGGCGCAGGCCGAGACGGTCAACACCCCTTTTTTGGACGAGTACGCCCGCGATCTCACCAAACAGGCTAGAGACGGCAAGCTCGATCCGGTCATCGGCCGCGTCGAGGAGATCCGCCGCGTCATCCAGATCCTCTCGCGCCGCACCAAGAACAATCCGGTTCTGATCGGCGACCCCGGCGTCGGCAAGACGGCCATCGCCGAGGGCCTGGCCCTAGCCATCGTCGAGGGCCGGGTGCCGCCCAACCTGCGCGGCGTGCGCGTGCTTTCCATCGACCTCTCCAACATCGTCGCCGGCACGAAGTACCGCGGCGAGTTCGAGGAGCGGCTGCGCCAGGTGATCGAAGAGCTCAAGAGCGCCAAGGTGGTGGCCTTTATCGACGAGATCCACACCCTCGTCGGCGCGGGCGGCGCCGAGGGCACCTTGGACGCCGCCAACATCTTGAAGCCGCCCCTGTCGCGCGGCGAGGTGCAGGTCGTCGGCGCCACCACCACCGGCGAGTACCACCGCTACATCGAAAAGGACGCTGCCCTGGAGCGCCGCTTTCAGCCCGTCATCGTCTTGGAACCCTCGCCCGAGGAGACCTTGGAGATCCTCCAGGGCCTGCGCCAGCGCTACGAGGACCACCACGGCGTCCTCATCCCGCAGGGGATTTTGGAGCTCTCGGTGCGCTACGGCGAGCGCAGCCTGCCCGGCCGCAACTTTCCCGACAAGGCCATCGACCTCATCGACGAGGCCGCCGCGCGCACCCGGCTCAACAAGTCCCTGGGCTTTCCCGTCCTCGAGGAGGCCGACGGCACCCCGGTGGTGAGCCGCGAGGACGTCGAGTCGGTCGTCGACTCCTGGGGCGGCATCTACGTCGATGACCGCGACGACGACAAGCTCGCCCACATCGAAGAGCTCCTGGAGACCCGTGTGGTCGGCCAGAACAAGGCGATCAAGGCGCTTGCCGCCGCCTTGCGCCGAGCCCGGGTGGGGCTGGGCGGTCGCACCCGCGTTTCGGCCTCGTTTCTCTTCGTCGGCCCCTCGGGCGTGGGCAAGACCTTTTTGGCCAAGCAGCTCGCCACCGAGCTCTTCGGCAGTGAGCGGGCGCTGGTGCGCTTGGACATGTCCGAGTACCAGGAGGGCCACGCCATCTCCAAGCTGATCGGCGCGCCCCCCGGTTACGTCGGCCACGAGCAGGGCGGCCGCCTCACCGAGGCCATCCGCCGCCAGCCCTTTTCGGTGGTGCTCCTAGACGAAGTCGAAAAGGCTCACCCGGACATCTACAACACCTTTTTGCAGGTCTTGGATGACGGCCGTCTGACCGATGGCTTGGGCCGCACCGTCGACTTCAGGCGGGTGATTCTCATCATGACCTCCAATACCGGCTTCAACCTCGGCAACACCGTCGGCTTCCTGGAGACGACCCGCGACGTGCAGGCGCCCTTAAAGACCATCTTCAACCCGGAGTTCTTGGACCGCTTGGACGAGGTCATCGCCTTTGAGACCTTCGACGCGCACGGCGTCCTCTACATCGCCAGCAGGATGCTCGACGAGATGAAGGACGACCTCGCCAGCCGCGACATCGAGGTCTCCTTTGGGGTGGAGGTGGCGAGCTTTCTCGTCGACAAGATGCCCAAGGGCGACAGCGCTCGGCCCCTGCGCGCGGTGATGCGCGAGTACATCGAGGACCCGCTGGCCCTGGAACTCCTCAAGAGCGGTAGCGATGAGCCGCTCATCGTCACCGTCGAAGGTGAAGAGATCATCTTCGCCCGGCCGATGCCAGTTGTCTAGGGGGGAGCAGGGGTCGAGGGCTGGGCGCTGGAAGGGGCCTGGCCTTTTGGCCCCTGCTCCTCCGCACCCTTTCAGGCCTCTTTCACCGCGCCCTCTGCTTGCCTATGGCTAAGGTCACGACCAGCTATGTCTGCGCCGACTGCGGCACCCAGTCGCCCGTGCAGATGGGCAAGTGTCCCCGCTGCGGTGCCTGGGGTACGATGGAAGCGCGGCTCCAGGCGCCGACCGCGGCGTCCGCTCGGCGGGCCAACCTGGCCACGCCCCTCTCCGTGCAGAGCCTCGCCGAGGTCGAGAGCCAGGAGGCCGCGCGCCTTTCGAGCGGCATCGGCGAGGTCGACAGGGTCTTGGGCGGCGGCTGGGTGGCGGGCGCGGTGATTCTGCTGGCGGGCGAGCCGGGCATCGGCAAGTCCACGCTCCTCTTGCAACTCGCCCACGAGGCGGTGAGCGCGGGCCGCAGCGCACTCTACGTGGCCGGCGAGGAGTCGCTCTCGCAGGTCAAGCTGCGCGCCGAGCGCCTCGGCGTGGCGCCGACGCTTGGGCTCACCCGCGAGACGGACGCGCGCGCACTCGCCGAGCACTTCCGCCGGGCCGCGCCCAGGCTGGTCATCGTCGACTCCATCCAGACGCTCCTGGCGGGCGACGAGGGCACGCCGGGCAGCGTCACCCAGGTCAGAGACGCGACCGCGCTGCTCACCCGGGCGGCCAAGGAAGCGGACAGCACGCTCGTGCTCATCGGCCACGTCACCAAGCAGGGCGCGATCGCCGGGCCCAAGGTGATCGAGCACATGGTCGACACCACCCTGGCGCTCGAGTCGGCCGCCGGCCTGCGCGTCCTGCGCTCGATGAAAAACCGCTTCGGCGCCACCGGCGAGGTGGGCGTCTTCGAGATGGCCGGGGAGGGGATGCGGGCGGTCGCCAACCCGTCGGAGGCTTTCCTGGCGGAGCGCCCCCGCGGCGTGCCCGGTTCCGTTGTCGTCGCCGCCCTCGAGGGCCAGCGCCCGCTGCTCCTGGAGGTCCAGGCCCTGGCGGCCAAGTCGCCCTATGCCTCGCCCCGGCGCATCGTGCAGGGCCTCGACCCGCGCCGGGTGGACGTGGTCTTGGCCGTCTTGGAGCGCCGGCTCGAGCTGCCGCTGGCCGGCCTCGATGTCTACCTGAACGTGGCCGGCGGCCTGCGCCTCACCGATACCGGCAGCGACCTGGCGGTGGCTTTAGGCGTCTACTCCGCGGTGACCAACCGTCCGCTGCCCGAGGGGACGGTGGTGGCCGGCGAGGTCGGCTTGGCCGGCGAGGTGCGTTCGGTCGCGCAGTTGCCGCGCCGCGTCAGCGAGGCCCTGCGCGCCGAGTTCACGCGCTTTGTGGGGCCGCCCGGTGCGGCGCACGAGGCGGCCTGTGAGGTAAGGTCGCTGGACGCGGCGCTCCTAGCCGTGTGGAGGGAATAAGCCGCGGGTCATGTCCTCACCGGGCACGACTTCGGCTGTCGTTCTGCTCGTCCGCACCCTCGCCATGCTCGGGGGTGGGATCGGTGGCTTCTCTCTGGCGGACCGGCTGATCGCGGCGGATTACCTGAGCGGTTCGCTCAACCTGCTCTACCTGACGACGGTCGGCCTGCTCGTCGGCTACCTCTTCTCGTCCCGGCTCGCCCTGCGCGCCGAGGCGCTGTGGCAGGGTGTGCTCGAGCGCCTGGCGCGCATCCCGCCCGACTCGGTTCTGGCCGCGGGCGTCGGCGCCACTGTGGCACTCATCATCACGGTGCTCTTGAACGTCATCTTGGAGGGCGTGCCGGGCTTCAGCTGGTACTGGTCGCTGTTCATCGCGGCGGCCCTGGTCGTGTCGACCTCGTGGTTTTTCGTCGCCAACAAGTCGCTGTTCGCGCGCGAGGCGGGCGTGGCCGGCACGGTGCGAGGCCCGCCTCAGGCCGAGCCGGAGGCTCGGCCCAAGGTGATCGACACCTCGGCCATCATCGACGGCCGCATCGTGGACGTCTTCGCCTGTCACTTCTTGGACGGCCCTCTCCTGGTGCCCCGCTTCGTTCTGGGCGAGCTCCAGCACATCGCCGACGCCGACGACAGCCTCAGGCGCAAGCGCGGCCGGCGCGGCCTCGAGGTGCTCGACCGGCTCATCGAGCAGCCCGCCGTCAAGGCCCAGGTCACAGGCGAGGACTACCCCGAGGTCCGCGAGGTCGACGCCAAGCTGATCAGGCTCTGTCAGGCGCGCGGCGCCGACCTCATCACCACCGACTTCAACCTGAACCGGGTGGCGGCCTTGCAAGGCGTGCGCGTGCTCAACGTCAACGAGCTCGCGGGCGCCATCAAAACCGTCCTCTTGCCCGGCGAGATGTTGTCCTTGCAGATCGTCAAGCCGGGGCGGGAGCCGGGGCAGGGGCTGGCCTATCTCGAGGACGGCACCATGGTGGTCGTCGAGGACGCCGCCCACCTTCTCGGCTCGACGGTCGAGGTCGCGGTGACGAGCAACCTGCAGACCAACATGGGCCGGATGGTTTTCGCCCGGCTGCGCGACGCCAACTAGGCGCGTAAGCGCTGGGCTTGACAGGCACGGCCAAAGCGCGTACCATCATGAACGCCGTGCGGACGGCATCATGGGGCCTTAGCTCAGCTGGGAGAGCATCTGCTTTGCAAGCAGAGGGTCATCGGTTCGAGTCCGATAGGCTCCACCATAAGAAACAATGTGTAGGACAGTAAAAAGAGAACCCGCCGGCGCTTTAAAAACGTCTTCTAAATCGTATTTACTCAACCCCCTTGCAATCTAATGCCTGTAGGTGAATAGTAGCGCTATGTCCTCACTGCCCGAGAAGCTGCCTGCCCTGGAAGGATTATCTCACCAGGAGAAAGATGAGCTGATTCAGCTG
>JALZLY010000034.1 GCA_030858465.1 Deinococcota bacterium | reverse complement strand
GCGGGCAACGAGGGCGGCTGGCAGGTGGCGCGCTGTCTGATGCTGCTCCACGCGCTGACGGGCTCGGTCGGCACCAGGGGTGGCTTCTGGCCCAATGCCTGGCACAAGTTCGTGCCCAGCTATCCTCACCCCGCGCCGGGGCCCAAGTGGTGGCAGGACCTGCACCTTCCCGACGAATACCCGCTGGCCTTTTTCGAGATGAGCTTTCTCCTGCCGCACTTTCTCAAGGAGGGCCGGGGCAAGCTGTCGGTCTACTTCAGCCGCGTCTACAACCCGGTGTGGACCAACCCCGACGGCTTTACCTGGATGGAGGCCCTCAGCGACGAGTCCAAGGTGGGGTGTTACGTCGCCCTGACGCCCACCTGGAGCGAGTCGGCCTGGCTGGCCGACTACGTTCTGCCGATGGGCCACGCCAGCGAGCGCCACGACCTGATGAGCCAGGAAACCCACGACAGCCAGTGGCTGGGCTTTCGCCAGCCGGTGATGAGGGCCTACTATGAGTCTCTCGGCCGGAAAGTAGGAGATAGCCGCGACTGCAACCCCGGCGAGGTCTGGGAGGAGAACGAGTTCTGGCTCGAGCTCTCCTGGCGCATCGACCCGGACGGCGCTCTGGGTATCCGCCCCTACTTCGAGAAGCCCGGCGCGCCCGGCGAAAAGATGACCGTGGACGACTTCTACGGTCACGTCTTCGACCGAAGCGTGCCCGGCTTGCCCGAGGCGGCGGCGAGGGAGGGGCTGACGCCGCTTGGCTACATGCGCCGCTACGGGGCTTTCGAGCTGACCCACGAACCCAAGGCCGCGTTCCTCGAGGAGGTCCCCGAAGACGAGCTTGCCGACAGGCGCGCCCTTGGCGGCCTCGTCTACAGCCTCTCGGGAGGGGGCAAGGACGCTCCCCAGGCCGAAGAGGATGGCGAAGGGCGCAAGCCGGTCGGCGTTTTGGTGGACGGCCGGGTCCTGCGCGGCTGGCCGACGCCCTCGGGCAGGCTCGAGTTCTACTCGACGACGCTCCGCGACTGGGGCTGGCCCGAGTACGCGTTGCCCACCTACATCAAGAGCCATATTCACCCCGACAAGCTGCGCGAAGGCGAGATCGCCCTCCTGCCCAACTTCCGGCTGCCCGTGCAGATTCACACCCGCAGCGCCAACTCCAAATGGCTCGACGAAATCGCCCACACCAACCCGCTCTGGCTGCACCCCGCCAAAGCGCGCGAGCTGGGCGTGAGGACGGGTGACCTGGTGCGCGTCACCACCCGCATCGGCTATTTCGTGGTGAGGGCCTGGCTGACCGAGGGCATCCGCCCCGACATCGTCGCCTGCTCGCACCACTTCGGGCGCTGGCGGCTCGACGGTACTGATAAGGGTGCGGGCGGTGGCAACCGCTCGCTCTCGAGCGTCGTCTCGCTGGCGCGCCAAGGCGACGAGTGGCGGATGACGAGGGAGCGGGGCGTCACGCCCTTCGTCTCCGCCGACCCCGACACCGCCCGCATCTGGTGGAGCGACGTGGGCGTCCACCAGAACATCACCTTCGAGGTTCACCCCGACCCCGTCTCCGGCATGCACTGCTGGCACCAGGCCGTCAGGGTCGAAAGGGCCCGCGTGGGCGATAAGCAGGGCGACATCCGCGCCGACACCGCGCGAGCGCACGCCTCCTACCAGGAATGGCTCGCCAAGACTCGCCCGGCTTCCCAGCACAGCCCCGACGGGACGCGCCGCCCCTACTGGCTGCTCAGGCCGCTGAAGCCCGCCCGCGAAGCCTACGACCTGCCCGGCCTGGGTGAGAGGGAACTCATTCCCGGCGACGATTAGCGTCGCGTATAATCGGCTAACGCCAACTAGCGAAAGGGGTAACCGTGGCAACCGTCCAACAGCTCCTGCTGACGAAGGAACCCTCGCTCTGGTCGATTGCGCCCGACGCGCTCGTCTACGACGCCATCCGGCTGATGGCCGAAAAGGAAATCGGCGCGCTGCTGGTGCTCGAGGGCGGCAAGCTCGTCGGCGTCATGAGCGAGCGGGACTACGCGCGCAAGGTCATCTTGAAGGGCAAGTCGTCGCGCGAGACAAGGGTCCGCGACATCATGACCCCGGAGCCCAAATGCGTCACGCCCGACGACACCGTCGAGCGCTGCATGAATATCATGACCGACGAGCGCATCCGCCACCTGCCGGTGACGCAAGACGGCCGGCTGGTGGGCATCATCTCGATCGGCGACGTGGTCAAGGCCATCATCACCCAGCAGGAGTTCTTTATCGAGCAGTTGCGGCAGTACATCGCCGGTGGCTGAGCCGCCCCTCTGGTGAGCCCGCTCGAGCGCGCCGCGCTCACCCGCTTTCTGGCGGGGCTCTTCTTGGGGCCGCCGGGCGAGGACGCGCTCGAGCTCGCAGGCGAAGTCCCTGAGCTGGCGCCTCATCTCGGCGCCGACCTTGCCGGGGACCATTCCTGGCTCTTCGACTTCAACGTCTACCCCTATGCCTCGGTCTACCTGGACCCCTCGGGCGGGCTGAACGCCCCCTGGTCGGGCTTCGTGACGGGCGTCTACCGGGCCTTGGGGCTCGAGCTGCAAGCGGGCGCGGGCCTGGCCGCGGGCGACCACATAGCCGCCGAGCTCGAGGCGGTGACGATCATGCTCGAGCGCGAAGCTCAAGCCGCTGACGAGGTGGCCGCGGCGCGCGCCCGCCACGGCCAGAGGGCGCTCCTCTTCGAGCAGCTCCTGCCCTGGCTGCCGGTCTTGACGCACGCGGTCGAGCGGGTCGCGGGGAGGGGCTTTTACGGCGTGGTCGCGGCGCTCACCAGGGAGGCGCTCTTCGAACACGCGGACGCGCTCCTGGGGGGCGAGGCGGCGCCCGCCTTCCGCTTTCCCGAAGCCGAGGACGAGCTGCAACCCTTTCTGCTGTCGGGCAAGGGGCGGGGGCCTGGCAAGGCGGGGGAGGCTCGAGCGGCCTTGCAGAGCCTCATCACCCCGGCGCGCTCGGGCCTCTTTCTGAGCCGCGAGGACATCACCCGCTTGGGAAGAAGGCTCGAGCTGCCCGTCCGCTTCGCCGAGCGGGCCTTTATGTTGGAGGCGCTCGCCCAGGCGGCGGCCGACCAGGAACGTCTCGAGGCCCTGTTTGGTGAGCTTCGGCGGGAGGCGCGGGAGCAGCGAGAGGCTATCGAGCGTTGGGGGCGGGCGCATCCGGCTTTGGCACCCGTCTGGGAGGACTGGCTCGGCAAGCTCGAGGCGACGGATGAGCGGTTGCTTGCCTTTGCCAAAGACTTTGGGGCGTTCGATGCTCGAGATGACGTGGAGTGAGGCGTCGGCTGCTTCTTGCTTGGCCTACGCGCTTCCCGTCGGTATCTTAGCGCCCTGCTTGGGGCGGTAGGGTCGAATCCTCTTGAGCTCCGCCGCCTCGGCCTTCAGGGTGCGGTAGAGTTCCCAGCGGAGTTGCAGGTTCATCCAGAGGTCGGGTGAAACATCGAAGAACTTCGCCAGCCTTAGCGCGGTGCTCGGCGTGACGCCGCGTCGGCCGTTGACGAGTTCGTTGACGCGCTGGTAGGGAACGCCGATGCCGTCGGCGAGTTCCCGCTGGGTGAGGCCCAGCGGCGTCAGGAACTCCTCGATGAGCATCTCGCCTGGATGCGTCGGCGGGCGGTGGCTTGGAATACGGACCATAACATCCTCTCCTTGAGTGTTAGTTAGTGGTAATACAGTCTCCGACAGCCGCACTGCTGGGGGTTTATACGCCCGGTAGTTTGTTCTTCTCCCGCTCGGCCCAAGCGCTGTAACCTCCCGAGAGGTCGTAGACGTTGTCGAAACCCGCCGCGCGCAGAACGCTCGAGGCGACGGCGCTGCGGTTGCCGGCCTGGCAGTGCACCACGATGGGCCGGTCCCTGGGCAAGTCGTCCAGCTCGTGCAGGAGGCGGCCGGCGTGGATTCGGGTGGCGCCGGGAAGGTGGCCGTCTTCGTACTCGCCTCTGGTCCGCACGTCGAGGACGAAGGCGTCCTTGGCATCAAAATCCTCGAGTGGGGTCTGCTGGCGGGGCTCGAGCGCCAGGCCCTCGAGCGAACTGGCGTAGGCCGCTACGCGGTCGATGCCGACGCGCGCGAGCTTGTCCCGTAACTCCTGAGCCGTCTCCTGGTCGTCCGCCAAAAGGATGAGCGGGCGCTCGTCCGCTTCCGGGTCGATAATCCAGGCCGCCCAGGTGCTGAAGGTTTTGCCCGCGGGCAGGTGCAGGGCGCCGGGAACGGTGCCCCTCTCGTAGACGGAGCGGGGGCGGGTGTCGATGAGGACGGCGCCACCCGCCAGGGCCTCCTCGAGCGCCCTGGGGCCCAGGTGCTCGATGGCCCCTCGCTCGCCCAGAATCGCCGGGCCTTGGCGGTTTTGGCGCTTCATGCGCGAGAAGTAGAAGGGCGCGTCGGGCTGGCCGTCCAACAGGGCCGCCGCGAAGCCCGCCTCGTCGTCATTCTCGAGGTAGCGGCCCCACCAGGCGAAGAGCCGCTCGTAGCCCACGGTGCTGCTCGGCACCGCGCCGAGCGCCTTGCCGCAGGCCGAGCCCGCGCCGTGGCCGGGCCGGACCTGGACGTAGTCGGGCAGGTTGAGGAAGGTTTCCTGGAGGCTCTTGAACATCGCCCTTGCCATCGGCTCGCGGCTGTCCTTGCCGCCGCCCGACTCGTCTAAGAGGTCAGGCCTTCCCAGGTCGCCCACGAAGACGAAGTCGCCGGAGAGAAGAAAGCCGGGCTGGTCCGTGGTGGCGCCGTCGGTGATCAGGAACGACAGGTGCTCGGGGGTGTGGCCGGGGGTGTGGAGCGCCCTCACCCTGACCTTGCCGAGGGTAATCTCGCTGCCGTCCTCGAGCCCCTCGTGGGCGAAGCGGTACTGCCAGTCCTCGCCGCCCTCGCCCGACAGGTAGAGGCCGGCGCCGGTGGCCTGGGCGAGCTCGAGAGCGCCCGAGAGGTAGTCGGCGTGGATGTGCGTCTCGGTGACCGCGACGATCCTCATGCCGCTCTCCTCGGCCTCGTCCAGATAAACTTGGACGTCGCGGCGCGGGTCTACCACCAGCGCCGTCTGTTGTTCTTGACAGCCGATGAAATAGCTCGCCTGGGAGAGGTCTTCGTCGTAGATCCGCTTGAACACCATAGCATGCCCCTTTTCGCTAGTCTATACTCCATTCTCGGCCTCTGGCCCGGCATCGTCAAGCCCCGCGAGCGAGCGGGCGGCGCAGTATACTTCCGCTATGAACGTCACCTACCTCCTGACGCAGCCGTGGCCCTGGTACGTGGCCGGTCCCCTCATCGGCCTGATGGTGCCGCTGCTCCTCCTCCTCGGCAACAAGCCCTTCGGCATCTCCTCGAACCTGCGCCACATGTGCGCGATGATTCCCAACCGGAACCCCTTCTTTAACTACGACTGGCGCAAGGAGTCGTGGAACCTCATCTTTTTCGCGGGCATCCTGCTCGGCGGCTTCGTCGGCGGGGTGCTCCTCGGCAACCCCGAGCCCGTGGCGCTCTCCGCGCGGACCGCGGCCGAACTCCAGGCTCTGGGCGTCCCCCACGAGTCCGGCCTGATGCCGACGAGCCTGTTCAGCTGGGCGAGCCTCCTGACCCTGCCCGGCTTCATCCTCATGGTCGTCGGCGGTTTTCTGGTCGGCTTCGGCGCGCGCTACGCGGGCGGCTGCACCTCGGGTCACGCCATCAGCGGCCTCTCGAACCTCCAGCTTCCCTCGCTTATCGCGGTGATGGGTTTCTTTATCGGTGGGCTCTTCGTCACCCATCTCGTCCTGCCCTGGGTCTTGAGGCTCTGAGATGACGACCGCGCGCAGCCTGCTAGAGACCCGCAGCGGCCTCATGGACGGTGTCAAATATCTCGCCTTCGGCATGTACTTCGGCTTTGTCCTGACCAAGGCCGAGGTCATCAGTTGGTACCGCATCCAGGAGATGTTCCGCTTCCAGTCCTTTCACATGTACGGCGTCATCGGCGTGGCGGTCTTGGTAGGCGTCTTGTCGGTGTGGCTCATCAAGCGCTATAACGTCCGGGCCTTGGGCGGCTCGCCTATCACCTTCGCCGCCAAGGAGCCCGCCTCCTACCGCTATATCGTGGGCGGCACCATCTTCGGCCTCGGCTGGGCGCTGACGGGCGCCTGCCCCGGCCCCATCGCCGCGCTTATCGGCAGCGGCTATACGGTCGTCTTGGTGGTGCTTGCCAGCGCCGTCTTGGGCACCTGGACCTACGGCGTCTTGCGGCCCAAGCTGCCGCATTGAGGCGCCCCCTGGCGGACATGCGAAGCCTCAGTACGCTGACCCTGGCGCTCATTCCTTTGGCCGTCGTCATGAACATCGTCGCGGGGCAGTTCGCGGCGGCCTTGCGTCTGCCCCTCTATCTAGACAGCCTGGGCACCGTGCTCGTCGGGGTGCTGGCCGGGCCGCTGGCCGGCGCCTTGACCGGGGCCCTGTCCAACCTCCTCTGGGGCCTCGTCGCCAGCCCCACGGCGCTTCCCTTTGCCCTGACGGCGGCGGTCGTCGGCGCGCTGGCGGGGGTTTTCGCCAGGGCCGGCTGGTTTCGCCGCGGCTGGCTGGCGGCCTTGGCGGGCCTGGTGACCGGCGTGGTCGCGGCGGTGGTCAGCGCGCCGGTCGCGGCCTACCTCTTCGGCGGCGTGACGGGCGGCGGCACCGACGCGCTGGTGGCCTTTTTCCAGAGTGTCGGCGCCAACGTCGTGCAGGCGGCCCTCGGCCAGAGCCTGGTCAGCGATCCGCTCGACAAGCTCATCACCTTCTTGCTGGTGTGGGGGCTCGTGCGCTCCCTGCCGAGGAGCCAGCGTGCGCGCTTCGAGGCCGAGGGCAAGGCGCGCCGCTAGCAGGGTGAGGGTCTAAGGTGAGGGGCTAGGGTGACGGGTTACGGGCTCTACCGGCCGGGCCGGGGTACGCTCCACCGGCTGCACCCGCGCAGCAAGGCGAGCCTGGTCCTGGCGGTGCTGCTCCTGGCCTTCGCGCCCTGGCAGCGTCTGCCTTGGGGCCTGGCCTGGGCGCTACTCTGGCCGCTCACGCTGCTCGGTTTGCTGGCCGGGCTGGCCTGGCTCGGCGGGCGAGGGCTGCTGAGCGTCTGGGCGCGACGCCTGCTCTTGGTGCTCGGGCCGCTCTTCTTGTCGCTGCTGCTCGTGCAGGGCTTTTTCTTTCCCGGCGCGCGGGAGGTGCTGGTGGCGTTCGGGCCGCTCGAGCTCAAGCTCGAGGGCCTGCGCTTCGCGGCCGTGGTGGGCGGACGGCTGCTCGTCGTGGTGGGCGCCATACTCCTCGTCACCTTGAGCACCCACCCGGCCGACCTGGTGCTGGCGCTCGCTGAGGCGGGCTGGCCGCGCGAGCTCGGCTACGTGATGCTGGCGGCGCTGCTTCTCCTGCCGCGCCTGAGCGCGCAGGCCGGTGACATCCTAGAGGCGCAGCAGGCGCGGGGCCTGAGGCTGAGGGCTGGTCTGCTGGGGCGCGCGCGGGCGCTTGTGCCGCTGCTCGGGCCGCTCGTCCTGGGCGCCTTGCAGGAGGCGCAGGCGCGGGCGGCGGTCCTGGACGCGCGCGCCTTTCGGGCGTCGGGGCCCAAGACGAGGCTGCGCGTGCTCAGCGACCCCCCGGCGGAGCGGCTCGGGCGCCGCGTCCTGCTGGGCTTGAGCCTGCTGGTCTTTTTCGCGAGCCACGGCTTGATGTGGGGGAGGTGAGGGCCGACGGCTTGGAGGTGGCC
>JALZLY010000033.1 GCA_030858465.1 Deinococcota bacterium | reverse complement strand
TTACCACGGTACTGTTGTAGCACCACGACGATCAATGTGGGCGGGGTAGGCGTCCATCTTTTCACTTGAGGAGCAAAAGATAGCCAGGAAGCTGTTCTTCCTGGCTACCGTCCCTATGTCTTCTGTTTCGCGCCTACGGCGTTACTCCAATGGTGTACGTGACGGTCCTGGTGTAGGTACCGGGCGCTACAGTTAGCGCCGATGTAGCCGAGTAGGTCAAGCGGCCACCAGTGAGTTTTGCGCTCGAGATGCCTGTGATGAGTGGCGCTGTCGTGGTGGCAAGAGGAACACCTGTTACAACATAAGCAGGCGGAGTAGCTCCGGTAAAGGTTCCATCCCCTTGAGCAGCTGTCACAGACACTACCAGTCCATCAGGGTAAGCAGAATCAATTCTAACGGTAATGAGTCTGAGGAGGCCGTTTGTCTCGAAACCCAAAGTGTTGGCGACACTCGTACCAGTGCCAACCTCAGCAAGTGTGATAGCTGTAGGATTACCTCCTGCGCTCACTGTGTCAACTGGTTGGATGATAACAGTAAGGTCATGGGAGGCAGTCTGTGCCATGCCTGCGCCTGCCAAAGCCATCATCCCCACCGTTGCCACTAAACCTGCGAAACGAAAACCGAACTTCTTCATAACCCACCTGATTCTCTCTGTGCACCGAAGTGCCTTGATTTTTTTGGGAGCTTAAGTTCGGCCGAAGCCTTGCTGTGCTTTTTTTGCTAGCGCATCACCCGGTTCAACCCGTTGTCGCTAACTCCACCCGCTTTAAGCGCCCAAGCCACAGAGCAGGTTTCCTTCTGCGGGCGGCATCTCCTGATGCCCTTCGGTCTCCCAAGTCTGGCTTCCGCCGCCCTCCGCACCTCCACCGGCCTTGGCTGGTTTCGTTTGCTCGTTAAAGATATAGCGAACACATGAACCGAATATGAAGTTTCGTTTGCCGGTAGCTGTTTTTCCCAGTGACCGGACTCCTTCTATGCCGGGGTAGGGCGGTGAAGCCGCGGTGTCGCTCGGCTCGAGCCGTCCCAGCGGCATTGTCCGCACAACTCGAGCTTCTGCTTTTTTTGCCTTCAGGAGGGGCCAAGCGGGTGCGCTGGCGCGTTTCGTCGTGACTACTGCATAGGGGCAAATTAGGCGTGCTAAGCTCTCAGTAGGATATCCCCATAACACCTGGGGGCCTCTCTCAACTCTCAACTATGGACAAATGGTCAACCTAGAACCTCAGCGCCTTGCGGCCCTAAAGCGTTACGGCATTCTCGACACGCCGCCCGAGTATGTCTTCGACCGGATCACCCACATGGTGGCGCGGCTCTTCGAAGTGCCCATCGCGCTGATCAGCCTGGTGGCCGAAGACCGCCTGTGGTTCAAGTCCTGCTACGGGCTCGATGTCCGTGAAGCCGACCGCGAGTTGTCGTTTTGCGTCTCCGCCATCAGCTCGGACGAGGTGACGGTGGTCGCCGACGCGCTGCAAGACCCGCGCTTTTCGCACAATTCGCTGGTGGCCGGCGAGCTCGGCATCCGCTTCTACGCGGGTGCGCCGCTCACGGCGCCGGACGGCTTCAAGCTGGGGACGCTGTGCATTTTGGATACCACGCCGCGCCAACCCCTGAGCGCGGAGCAAAGGGCTCTGCTTGCGGACTTGGCCGCACTCGCCGTCGGCCAGTTCGAGTTGCGCTGGGCGGCTCACAGCCTCCGCGAAGAAGCCGCGGCGCGTGAAGAGGCCGTCACGGAACGCGAGCGCACCCTCTCGCTCTTGCGCGCGACCTTCGACTCGATCGCCGAGGGCGTGCTCAGCGTCGATCTGGAGGGCAAGATCAACAGCTACAACCAGGCCTTCGTGGCGATGTGGCGGGTTCCAGAGGAGGTCATCGCCTCTGGCGACGACGGCGCCCTGGTCGAAAATTCCCAGAGACAGCTCAAAGACCCCGAAAGCTTTCTCGAGAGGGTGAGAGCACTCTATGGCCATCTCGAAACCGAGAGCCACGACGTGCTCGAGCTCAAAGACGGCAGGATCATCGAGCGCACGTCGCTGCCGGAGCGCCTGGCGGGCAAGGTCATCGGCCGGATCTGGACCTTTCGCGACGTCACCGAGCGGGAAAGGGCGGGGGCGGCGCTGGCCGAAAGCGAGGAGAAGTTCCGCCAGTTGGCGGAGAACATCGACGACGTCTTCTGGCTGACCGATCCTCAGAAAAGCCTGATGAGTTATGTCAGCCCGGCCTACGAGGCGTTATGGGGACGGACGCGAGAAAGCCTTTATGAAAGGCCGACCTCCTTTCTCGAGGCCATCCACGCCGACGACCAGGGGCGTGTGCTGGCTGCGCTCGAGAAGCAGCCTCGAGGCGAATACGAGGAGGAGTACCGCGTGGTGCGGCCCGACGGCTCGGTTCGCTGGGTGAGCGACCGCGCTTTTCCAATCAGGAATGAAGCCGGCGAGGTTTACCGGATAGCGGGGATCGCTGAGGACATCACCGCTCAAAGGGTAATGGAAGAGGCTTTGAGAGAGGCCAACGACGCGCTGAGGGCGGCCAATGACGCCCTGGAAGGGCGCGTCGAGGAGCGCACCGCCGAGCTGGAAAGGACGAACCGGCAGCTCGCCTACGACGCCTTCCACGATTCGCTGACCGGCCTCGCCAACCGCGCTCTGGCCATGGACCGCATCGACCAGGCCATCGAGAAGGAAAAGCGGGACGCCAGGTGCGCCTTTGCCGTGCTCTTCTTGGATCTCGACCGCCTGAAGGTCGTCAACGACAGCTTGGGACATATGATCGGTGACGCGCTCTTGATCGCCGTGGCCCGGCGCCTCGAGGCCTTCATGCATCCCGCGGACACGCTGGCGCGCTTTGGCGGCGACGAGTTCATCGTCCTGCTCGAGGGTATCAGCAGTATCGAGGACGCCGTTCACCTGGCCCAGCGGCTTCAGGGTAAGCTCCAGCAGTCTTTCGAGCTGGACGGTCACAAGCTCCATATCTCCTTGAGCATCGGCATCGTCTCTTCCAAAGTCGGCTATGACCGGGCCCAGGATGCCTTGCGCGACGCCACTATCGCCATGTATCACGCCAAGGCTCAGGGAAAAGCCCGCTATCAGGTTTTCCGCAAGGAGATGAGAGACCGCGCCGTAGCGGTGCTGCCGCTCGAGACCGGCCTCAGGACCGCGCTCGAGCGTCAGGAGTTGCAGCTTTACTACCAGCCCATCGTCTCGCTCGAAAGCGGCGCGGTTGGCGGTTTCGAGGCGCTGGTGCGCTGGCATCATCCCCAGCACGGGCTCATCGCGCTGGCCGAGTTCATTCCCCTGGCCGAAGAAACCGGGCTGATCGTCGACATAGGCCGCTGGGTCATGCGCGAAGCCTGCCGGCAGTTGAGCGTCTGGCGGGCGCAGTATCCGTCGCTCACGGTGAGCGTTAACATCGCTGCCCAACAGGTGACGCGGACCGATCTGGTCGGCGAGGTAGAGGCTACGCTCCGCGACACCGGCCTGGAGCCCGCGGCCGTGCAGTTGGAAATCACCGAAACCGCGCTCATGAACAGCGCCGAGTTCCTGCGGACCTTCCAGGGCCTGCGCACTGTGGGCGTCCGGCTTGCCGTCGACGACTTCGGCACCGGCTATTCCTCGCTCAGCTATCTGCAGAACTTTCCCATCCAGGCCCTCAAGATCGACCGTTCCTTTGTCAGCGGCATGACCGGGAGTTACCAGAGCGCGGAACTGGTCCGGGTCATCGTCGCCCTGGCGCAGAGTCTGGACATGGCGGTGGTGGCCGAGGGGGTGGAGACGTCGGAGCAGGCCGCCCGGCTCAGGGCGCTGGGCTGCGGCTACGCTCAGGGCTACCTCTTCTCGAAGCCTCTAGCCGCCAAGACCGCGACCAGCTTGTTGAAGCGAAAGAAAACCGAGCATGCCTGACAGAGGCTCGTTTCGGGGCGTCCAAAGGTAGGCCGATGCGCTTAGCGGCCCGATGGCGTGAAACAGCGGGAACTTGTCGGGCTAGTGGTCTGTCAAGGCAAAAATGATGGGTTGTCCCTGCGGGGTGCTGCGCGAACATTGCGAGCGAAGCGAAGCAATCTCTTGAGAAGCGAGGCGCAAGATTGCCGCGTTGCTTCGCACGACTTCGCCCCTTCGGGAAGCTGCGCGAATCCTGCGGAGTGCTTCGCGAAACCCGCTCCGCTCCTCGCAATGACCCATCAAAAGAAGGCTGACAGACCACTAGTGGCCCTACACTGCGGCCCGGTCCAGCCAAACGTTTTCGGGGCTCGAGTGCTCCAGGCGGTATGTTGCCCCACGCCCCGAGGAGGCGCTCGAGTCCCCTTCATCCGCGTCGGCACCTGTTCACTGAGACCTTCACGAGCACCATCACTGCCGCTCGAGCGCTTGCCGAGGTGCTTATCGTCCTGGCCGGCCAAACAGCCTGCTTGACAAGATGGCTACGGGCCGCGCGGCCGTTCCCTAAAAAATATCCCGTCCAGGACGCCTTTTCTGAAGGGCAATTTTGCCGCTTCGAACAAACCCCAAATGGTATGATGCCTCCTCAGCGGGGCCGGTTGCGAGAAGTGCCGGACGAAATAGGAAGCTTTACGCAGCCAAGGGGGCCGCCAAGGGCTAGTCTGTATAGTACCCGCACGAGTACGGCCTCCAGGCCGGGTCTGGTGACCCTCGACTCTAGCGGGGGGCCTAGTGGCCCTACACTGTAGTACCCGCACTTGCAGCCGCACTAGCGGCGGGTCTTACCCGCTCCGCAGGGCACTTAGTGACCCCAAGCACTCCGCAGGGCACTTAGTGACCCCAAGCACTAGCGGGGGGCCTAGTGGCCCTACACTGGGACTAGCCCGGTCCGCATCCGTCTACGCATCCGCAGGGGGCAACGTGACCAGCCACGCGTCCGGTGACGCCAAAGAACGCATCCGCTCACGCCTCGACGTCGCCGAGGTGGTGGGCGAGGTGGTGGCGTTAAAGCCCGCCGGGCGCGGCCGGCTCAAGGGTCTCTGCCCCTTCCACAGCGAGAAGACACCGTCCTTTCACGTCCACCAGGACAAGGGCTTTTTCTACTGCTTTGGCTGCCAGACCAAAGGCGACATCTTCGACTTCGTGATGAAGACGCAGAGCGTGGACTTCGCCCAGGCCCTGCAGATCCTGGGCGCCAAGGCGGGCGTCGAGGTGATGCCGGCGGCGCCCCGGGACTGGCGCAGACGCGACCTCTACGAGGTGAACAGGCTGGCGCTCGAGTTCTTCCGCGCGCAGCTCGAGAACGGCCCGGCCTTGACTTATCTCGTGGGACGCAAGCTGACACCTTTGAGTATCGAAGCCTTTGAGCTCGGCTACGCGCCCGAGTCCTGGGACGGCCTCTTAAAGGCCGCCTTGACCAAGGGCGTGCCGGAGGCGGATCTCTTGGAGGCCGGCCTCATCGCCGAGTCCGAGTCGGGCCGGCGCTACGACCGTTTCAGGGGCCGGGTGATGTTTCCGATCAAGGACCCGCTAGGCCGGGTGGTGGGTTTTTCGGGGCGGGTCCTGGACAGCAGCCTGCCCAAGTACGTCAACACCCCCGAGACGGCCATCTTCGACAAGAGCCAGATCCTCTACGGCCTCGACAGAGCGCGCGCCGCCATCCGCGCCTCGGGCGAGTGCATCGTCGTCGAGGGCTACATGGACGTGATCGCGCTGCACCAGACCGGTTTCGAGAACGCGGTGGCCGCGCTCGGCGCGACCCTGACCGCCGAGCAGGCGGGCCAGCTCTCACGCCTCGACGTGCAGAAGCTCTTCCTCGCCTTTGACGCCGACGAGGCCGGCCAGCGCGCCGTCCTCTCGGGCCTCGAGCAGTCGGTGGGGCGGCAGTTCCTGGTCCGGGCGGTTAAGGTGCCCCACGGCAAGGACCCGGCCGACGCCGTCCTGGAGGGGCATGCCCAAGACTTCCGGCGCGCCCTGGGCGGCGGCCTCTCCGAGATCGAGTTCCGCTTCGCCGCGGTGGTGGGCAAGCACGACAAGACCTCCTTGGAGGGCAAGAAGGCCATCTTGGAGGAGCTCCTGCCCTCGCTCAGGCCCCGTGACGTTTTCGACCCGGTGGCCGCCGAACTGCGCCGCCTGGTCATCGACCATTTGAAGATCGACGGCCAGCGCTTGGGCGAGTGGGTAAACAGCAAGCGCGGCCGCCGCCTTAACGAGATGCAAGTCAAGGGCATGGCCAAGGCGAGCTTCAACCCGTCCAGGGTGGTTTTGCTCGAGCTCGAGATCATCGCCTTTTTGCTGTTCGAGCCGGGCAGGCTCTTCGAGCGCCTGGTGATGGTGGCGACCTCCTTGCCGCCGCTGACCGAGGACTCGGTTCTGCGCGAGTTCCAGACGATCTGCGAGAGCTGCGACTACGATGACCGGCAGATCCTCCTCAAGTACCGCGAGCGCGAGGAGGGCGGCGTCCTCTACGAGCGTCTCTTCTCGCAGAGCGGCGACGACGAGGACAACACCTTCGACGTCGAGACCAACCTGCGCAAGTCGCTCGCCCGGCTGCGCGAGCTCTATCTCGACGGCGAAAAGGAAAACCAGCGCGGGCGCCTGCTCGAGCGCATGCAGGAGGTGAGCCAGTACCTGACCGATCCCGGCCTCTCGCCGCAGCAGCTCCAGCACTACTACGGCGAGCTCAAGGAGATCAACGCCATGCTGAGCGCCCGCGACGCCGAGCGGCGCATGCGCAGGGCACCCTCCTTGCGAAACGGCAAGAGGCCCTAAACGACGAGCTTTCAGCAGGATGAAGCTCCATGCGCCTATTCTCATTCTTCTCATTTTCCTTTACCCTAGCCGCACACCAACTATCTCACGAGTGACCTCTCGCTTTCAAAAGGGAGCCATCGAGAAGAGGAGGAGCGGACCACTTCGGTCTTGGGAAACGTCGCTTCGGATCAGTCTCAAGGAGACAGCTTTCATGAAAACATACGTCTTTCTCCGAGACCTCTTCAGTACTCCGACACCCAACTTCACTGGCTGTTATTCCAATAATCGCTGTGCCTACCAGGAAAATCCAAGTGAAGACAGGCCCTTTTCTTACGCTGGCACAAGTGCCGCAGCTCCGCAAATAGCAGGTATCGCCGCGTTGATGAAGCAAGTTGATCCAACGGTCACTACCGCTCGGGCACGGCAAATATTGGTTAACACAGGACGACGTGATTCCAGTCATGCCCATGTCAACGTTAGAGCAGACGCGGCAGCGGCATTAAGAAACCTGGGGGCTAAATAAAATTATGATATCACTGCTCCCTGTCAAATCCTTCCGCAAGGGACCGGTATCTTAGCCAGGTACGAGTTGTATGACGCCGACGGTAACGTCGTCGAGGAGGACTCGAGACCCCTCGACATCGCATCATGCTCTTAATGATCAATGTCCCCATTCATGCCTACCGGTGAACAATAAGAGTAAAAAGCTCGAGCCGAAGAGCCCTCGAGCTCGAGGTTCGGCCCTTTGGCGGCTACACCGCATCGGCCTGCTCGGTCATGTCACCGGCAGCGACACGTGGGCGAGCTTGTCGTTTTATTGTTTAGCTGTGCCTAATTCTCGATTCGGTTTGACGGCATGGGAACAGCATAGGAGGTGTCGGCATGGTCAAGCGACCTCTGACCAGCGCGGTGGAGGATTACCTCAAGACCATCTACGAGCTTGGCGCCCGCGAGGTCAAGACGCAGGCCTTGGCTGACGCGCTCGAGGTCAGCCCAGCGAGCGTCACCGGCATGCTTCAGAAGTTGGCCTCGCTCAAGCTGGTGGCGTATGAAAAGTATAAGGGCGTCAGCCTCAGCCCGGCGGGCCAGCGGATCGCCCTGGAGACCCTGCGCCACCACCGCCTCATCGAAACCTACCTGGCGCAGGCGCTCGGTTACGCCTGGCACGAGGTTCACGACGAGGCGGAGAGGCTCGAGCACCACATCAGCGAAGACTTCGAAGACCGCATCGCCGAACTGTTGGGAGACCCCACCTACGACCCGCACGGCGACCCCATCCCGAGGCGCGACGGCAGCCTGCCCGAGGACCTGGGACAGCCGCTCGCCGAGATCGCGCTTGGGCAAACGGTCACGATCACCCGCATCACCAACCAGCAGCGCGAGGTGCTTCGTTACCTCGCCGAGCACAAGCTGGTGCTGGGCGAAACGGTGACCTTGCGCGCCCGCGCTCCCTTCGGCGGTCCCCTTACGCTCGAGCAGGACGGCAGCCGGATCGCCATCGCCCATGAACTCGCGCACGCCATTCACGTCGCGCCCATGGCCGATGCCACGGTTGACAGCCGAAGAGCTTCGCTGTAGAGTGTTTTGGATTACCTAAAATATTCTTTAGGTTAATCGAACTCGAAAGGAGCATGGATGAAGCACTTCGCGTTGACAATGGGTTTCGTCGCCGGCCTCGCGCTCACCGGCTCGAGCTTTTCTGAAAGCCAGGCTCTCGACGCCGTGGCGACGACCGGCATGGTCGCCGACGTTGTCGCCAAGGTCGGCGGCGACTGTGCGAACGTGACCATGCTGATGGGTCCCGGCATCGATCCTCACCTCTACCGGGCCAGCGCCGGCGACGTAGAAACCTTGAGCCGGGCGGACATCATCTTCTACAACGGTCTCAACCTCGAGGGGCAGCTTGGCGAGGTCTTGAGCCGCCTGGGCCAGCGCGTGCCGACCGTGGCGGTGGCCGAGGGGGCGGTGGCCGAGGGGGCGGTGGCCGAGGAGCACTTGCTCGAGGGCGAGGACGCCTTCGAGGGCCAGCCCGACCCTCACCTGTGGATGGACGCCAGCCTCTGGGCGAGGACGGCCGAGGTGGTGGCGGCTGCCTTGGGTGAGCAGCGGCCCGAGTGCGCGGACGATATGACGGCTCGAGCCGAAAGCTACCGGGCGCAGCTCATGGCCCTGCATGACTGGGTCGCCGAGAGCATCGCCTCGATCCCCGAGGCGCAGCGCGTGCTGGTCACCGCCCACGACGCCTTTACCTACTTTTCTCAGGCTTACGATATCGAGGTGGCGGCCATCGAGGGCATCAGCACCGAAGCGGAAGCCAGCCTGGCCGACATCCGCGAGGCCGCGGACACCGTGGTCGAGACCGGGGTGCCGGCCATCTTCGTCGAGACCACCATCAACCCCCGCACCATCGAAGCCGTGCAGGCCGCCGCGCGCGACCGCGGCGCCGAGGTGGTTATCGGCGGCGAGCTCTTCGGCGACGCCATGGGCGAAGAGGGCAGCGCCGAAGGCAGTTATATCGGCATGATCCGCAGCAACACCGTCACCATCGTGGGAGCGCTGGGCGGTGAGGTCGCCGCCTGGCCGGAAGCACTGGCGGACTGGGCGGAAAGCTGGGACATGCCCTGACACTCCAGACATGCCTCCTGTTTTTTACCTCTTCGAGGGGCGCGTGGCTTAGGTCCCCACGCGCCCACACCCATGAACCCCGTACCCATGAACCCCGTACCCATGAACCCCGTACCCATAAAAATGAGGCCTCATGACTGCCGACATGCACGAACCCAAACTCGCCTTGCACATCGAAGACTTGACGGTCTCCTACGACAGCAAGCCGGTGCTCTGGGACATCGACCTCAACGTGCCGCCGGGCGTGTTGGCGGCCATCGTCGGACCGAACGGCGCCGGCAAGAGCACGATGATCAAGACCGCTCTGGGTCTGGTCAGGCCCGCCGCGGGTCACGTCTACATTTATGGCAAGCCGTACCGCGAGAGGCGCAAAATCGTGGGCTACGTCCCGCAGCGAAGCAGCGTCGATTGGGACTTTCCCACCACCGCCCTGGACGTGGTGACGATGGGCCTCTACGGCAGCCTCGGCTGGCTGCGCCGGCCCGGCCGCAAGGAGCGCGACCTGGCGGTGAGGGCCCTGACGCAAGTCGGCATGGAGAGCTACGCCGCGCGGCAGATCAGCCAGCTCTCCGGCGGGCAGCAGCAGCGCGTCTTCCTGGCGCGGGCGCTCGTTCAAGACGCCGAGATCTACTTCATGGACGAGCCCTTGGCGGGTGTTGACGCCACCACCGAACGGGCTATCATCGACCTGCTCAAAGCGCTGCGCGACCGGGGCAAGACCGTGATCGTCGTGCATCATGACCTGCAAACGGTCTCGAGCTACTTCGATTGGATGGCGCTCCTAAACGTGCGCATTGTTGCTC
>JALZLY010000032.1 GCA_030858465.1 Deinococcota bacterium | reverse complement strand
GCCCCGACCTGCCCAGGGACGACGCCGCCAAGCTGCGGCGGCTCATGCTCGAGTGGCTGGAAGGGCGCGGCGGCGAGGTCTCGGCGCGGGCCCGGGCCGCGGAGCTCGGCTACCTCTACCAGGGGCTGAGCCGCAAGGGTCGCCGGCGCTATCTAAAGCTCCTCGAGGAGGCGCTCGACCTCGACCGGGAGGCTCTGGCGAGCGCCGCGCGCAGCTTTTTGGAGAGCCCCGCCAACGGCTACCGCGAGCTGCGCGAGGCGGCCACTCCGCCGCGGGTGCGCTTTCTCAAGATGCTGAACGCCCTGCCCAGCGGCTTCAAGTTCCTGGTCGACCTGCGCGCCGACCTGCTCTCCTTTTTGGGCGAGGAACCGGGGCTCGCCGAGCTCGACTACGACCTGCAGATGCTCTTCGACTACTGGTTCGACGTGAACCTGCTCACCTTCGAGGAGATCAGCTGGAACTCGCGCGCCTCGCTCCTGGAAAAGCTCATCGCCTACGAGGCGGTCCACGAGATCCACTCCTGGACCGACCTCAAAAACCGCCTCGACGCCGACCGGCGCTGCTACGCCTTTTTTCACCCGAAAATGCCCAACGAACCCCTCATCTTCGTGGAGGTGGCGCTGACCGAGGGCATGCCCGGCAGCATCCACGACCTTCTGGACGAGGCGGCGCCGCTCCAGGAACCAGAGAGGGCTACCACCGCAGTGTTCTACTCGATCTCCAACACCCAAAAGGGCTTGCGCGGCATCAACTTCGGCAACTTTCTCCTGAAGCGGGTGATCGACGACCTCTCCAGGCACCTGCCCCGGCTCAAGACCTTCGTCACCCTCTCGCCCATCCCCGGCTTTCGCCGCTGGCTCTTGCAAACCCTGGAGGCGCAGGGCGAGGCCAGCCTGCTGGAGGCGGGCGAGCTCGCCAAGCTCGAGGCCGCCATGCCAGAGGAGCGCTCGAGCGGTCTCAGGGCGCTCCTGGAGGCGCCGGACTGGCACCGGGACGAGGCCCTCGCCGAGGCGCTCAAGGAGCCCCTCTTGCGCCTGGGCGCCTGGTATCTGCTCCACGCCCGCCAGGAGGACGGCAAGCCGCTCGACCCGGTGGCCCGCTTCCACGTCTTCAACGGCGCTCGGGTCGAGCGGCTCAACTGGCTCGCCGACCTCTCGCCCCAGGGCGTGGAGCGGTCCTTTGGCATGATGGTCAACTACCTCTACCAGCAGAGCGAGATCGAGAGCAACCACGAGCTCTCCTACGAGGGCAAGGTCGCGGCCTCGCCGGCCCTGCGCAAGCTCACCCGCGGCCGCGCCCCCGAGCTGGTCGAAGGGCGGCCGGCATGAAGCCGCTCGCGGGCCTCAAGGTGCTCGACCTCTCGAGGGTGCTCTCCGGCCCCTACTGCACGATGGTCTTAGGCGACCTGGGCGCGGAGGTTACCAAGGTCGAGCAGCCCGGCCAGGGCGACGAGACCCGCGGCTGGGCGCCGCCCGACATCGCCGGGCAGGCGGCCTACTTTCTCTCCGTCAACCGCAACAAGAAGAGCCTCACCGTCGACATGAAGAGGCCCGAAGGGCGCGAGATCATCGCAAAACTCGCCGCGGCGGCGGACGTCGTCGTCGAGAACTTCCGCCCCGGTACCGCTGAGCGGCTCGGCGTCGGCTACGAGACTTTGAGCGCCCTCAACCCGCGCCTCGTCTACCTGTCGATCTCCGGCTTCGGCCAGACCGGTCCCTACCGCCACAAGCCCGGCTACGACGCCATCGCCCAGGCGATGGGCGGTTTGATGAGCGTGACCGGCTATCCCGACTTGCCGCCGGTGCGCTTCGGCGTGGCGGTCGCCGACATCGGCGCGGGCATGTGGGGCGTTATCGGCATCCTCACCGCCCTCAGGGTGCGCGAGACGACCGGCCGCGGCCAGTGGCTGGACACTTCGCTGTTGGACAGCCAGCTCTCCTGGCTCAGCTACGTGGCCGGCAACTACTTCGCCACCGATGAGGTGCCCCGGCGCCACGGCTCCGCCCACCCCAACATCGCGCCCTACCAGACCTTTGCGACCGAGGACGGCTTCGTGATGATCGCGGTCGGCAACGACTCCCTGTGGCGCAAGTTCGCGCGCGCAACCGGCTTAGCGGCCTTCGCCGAGGACCCCCGCTTCGCCACCAACCGCGACCGGGTCGGCAACCGCGAGAGCTTGATCGAGCTCATCGACGAACGGCTCAAGACCAGGCCCACCGCCGAGTGGATCAGCGTCCTCGAGGCCGAGGGCATCCCCGTCGGCCCCATCAACACCGTCGCGGACGTGATGAACGACCCTCACGTGCGGGCGCGGGAGATGGTAGTCGAGCTCGAGCACCCCAGCGCCGGCACCATCAGGATGACCGGCATTCCGGTGAAGTTTTCCGAGACGCCGGGCGCCGTCGAAACCCCGCCGCCGCTCTTGGGCGAGCACACGGGCGAGGTCTTGCGGGGGCTCGGCTACAGCCAGGCGGAGATCGGCGCCTTGCGGGAAAAGGGCGTCGTCTAGCGCTCTTATCCGCTCAGGTCGCGCGGCGCTGCTGCCGGGAGAGCACCAAGAGCGCGAGCAAGGCCGCCGGGATCAAAAAGAGATAGCCCACGCGCATGGCCGGGCCGATGCCGATAGCCTCCTGCAGGAGGCCGACGAAGATGTAGAGCACGCCCGCAGTGCCCCAGGTGAGGCCCATCAGCATACCCGAGGCGGTCGCGACCGCCTGCGGCGCCAGGTCCTGGGCGCTCACCACCATGAGCGGCAGGGCCGCGTTGGTGAGCCCCCCGGCCAGCATGATGGCGAGGAAGTAGAGGAGCGAGCCGGGCGGCAAGAGCAGCACCAGGTAGAGCGCGGGCAGTGCCAAGAGCATGGTCGCGGTGATGAGCCGCTTGCGGCCGACGCGTACGGCAAGGGTGCTCGCCAGCATGCCGCCGAGCCCGCCCGAAAAGGTGAAGAGGCCGATGGTGAGGCCGATCAGGGTGGCGTCGCGGCCGACGCCGTGGCTGGTCACCAGCCACAGCGGCATGGCGTTGATGAAGGTCACCCAGGCGATGGTGCGCAAGATGCCTGCCGCGCAGAGGGCGCCGACGGGCCCGAGAAAGAGGCCCGGGTCGAAGAGGCGCGGCCTCGCCCCGCGCGGCAGGCGCGGCTGCGGTGGAACGAGGAGGTACATGAGGCCGCCCATGACCAGGCCGGGAATCATCAGCCAGGGCATGTACTGAAGCCCGTAGTTGGCGATCACCAGGAGCACGGCGATGGGGCCAAGTGCCTGGCCGATGCCGCCGCCGAAGATGAAGATGCTGGTGGCGAGCTCCCTGCGGCCCTTCGCCGCGCTGCCGACCAGGCTGGTGCTCGAGGGATGAAAGGCCGCCGAGCCGAAGCCGCCCAGGAGCAGCAGGCCGACCAGCACGAGGGGCGTGGGCGCGGTGCCGAGCAGGCTGAGGAGCATCGTACAGGCGATCACCCCCAGGCTGCCCACCATGCGCCTGCCGAAGCGGTCGGCCAAAGCGCCGAAGACGGGCTGCATCACGCTCGAGCTGAAGGCCAAGACCGCCACCAGCAGCGCTAGGCTCGCCTCGCTCAGGGCGAAGCGGATCTGCAAGGTCGGCAGGAGCGCCGGCAGCATGGCCTGAAAGGCGTCGTTGAAGACGTGGGTGAAGGTCAAAAAGGCGGCCAGGCCGTTGCCGGCGAGGAGGTAGGGGCTGGGCGAGGCGCGGCTGGCCATAGCCGAGTATACGCCCCGGTGAGGCGGGCTCGAGTCCGACCCGGCGTTTAGCCGCGAACGTCCGACCAGGCTCTTCTCTCTCAGCCTTGCCCCGGTTTGGGGAGAGTGGGGGACGGCTTCATCCCTTGGTGAACGACGCCCTCGCGCTCGAGCTCGCCAAGCTGCGCCCCGCTCAGGCCGAGCGAGGCCAGCACCTCGTGGCTGTGCTGTCCCAGCAGCGGCGCGGCCCGCGCGATGCGGCCGGGGGTCGCCGAGTACTTGACCGGCATGCCGATGGCGTGGACGCGCCCGGCGGTGGGGTGTTCGACCTCGAGCTTCATCTCGCGCGCCTGCACGTGCGGATGCTCGTAGACCTGCTCGAGGCTGAGCATCGGCCCCGCCGGGACGCCGGCCGCCTCCAGTACCTCCAGCCAGTCGTCCCTGCGCCTCTCCCTAAAGGTCGGGCTCATCGTCTTGATCAGCTCGCTCAGGTGGGCCATGCGCTCGCTGTTGCTGGCGAACCTCGCGTCCTTAAGGAGGTCGTGTCGGTCCATGGCGGCGCAGAGGCGTTCCCAGTTGCGCTGGTTGGCCGCGCCGATGGCGATCCAGCCGTCGGCCGTCTCGAAAAGCTGGTAGGGCGCGTTGAGCCGGTGGGCCGTGCCCAGGCGCCGCGGCGACCCTCCCGTGGCCCAGTACTCGTTCGACTCCCAGATGGTGTAGGCGAGCGCCGCCTCGAGCAGCGAGGTCTCGACGTGTTGGCCCTCGCCCGTCCGGGCCCGGTGGATGATGGCGGCCAGGACCGCGTGGCTGGCGAACAGGCCGGCGTTGAGGTCGGAGATGGGAACGCCTACCTTGACCGGTGTTTCCGGGGTGCCGGTCACCGAGATGACGCCGCTCATGGCCTGGGCGATGAGGTCGAAGCCGCCGCCCGTGGCCAGCGGCCCCGTCTGGCCGTAGGCCGAAATGGAGCAGTAGACGAGCCCCGGCCGCCGGCCGCGAACCTCCTCGTAGCCAAAGCCGAGGCGGGCCATGGTGCCGGGCCGGAAGTTCTCGACGAGCACGTCCGCGCTGTCGATGAGCTTCCAGAGGATGTCCTGGCCGGCCGGCGTCTTGATGTCGAGGGCAAGGCTCTTCTTGTTGCGGTTCATGGCGATGAAGGCGGCCGATTCGCCGTCATAGAAGGGCGGACCCATGCGCCTGGCGTCGTCGCCCCCCTGCGGCCTCTCGACCTTGATCACTTCGGCGCCTAAGTCGGCCAGCAGCATGGTGCAAAACGGCCCTGCCATGATCTGGGTGAGGTCGAGTACGCGAATTCCCTGCAATGCACCGGTCACGATAAGCTCCCTCTCTAGCAGTGCCTCAAGCCTCTGCGCTAGGTTTCAAAGTAATATACCGTGAAGGGGTAAAGGAGGACTCACCAGTGTCACCACCAGTGCCACCGTCCATATCACAGGAGCAGTCTGCCGGTCACGGCGAGGGAGCCGTGACCGTAAAGCGCCAAGGGGCCGTCGCGCAGCTCACGCTGTCGCGGCCCGGCGCGCACAACGCCATCACTTGGGCGATGTACGAGCAGTTGGAGCGTCATCTGGGAGACCTCGCCGGAGACGACACCGTCCGCGCCGTCGTCGTTCGCGGTGACGGCCGGCACTTCGCCGCGGGCACCGATATAGGCCAGTTCAGGGGTTTCTCGGGGGCGGACGGCGTGCGCTACGAGGAGCGGATCGACAGCATCATGAGCCGCCTCGTCGATATGCCCAAGCCCACCATCGCGGCGGTGCAGGGCTACGCGGTGGGAGCCGGGCTCATCATCTCGACCTGCTGCGATCTCCGCTACGCCACCCCGGCGGCAACGTTCGGGGCGCCGATGGCCCGCACCCTGGGAAACTGCCTCAGCCTGAAGAATTACCGGCGCCTGGCCGAAGCGCTCGGCGTCATGCGCAGCAAGGAACTGATGTTTACCGCGCGCCTGCTTCCAGCCCAGGAGGCCTTGCAGGCCGGCTTTCTTACCGCCGTTCTCGAGGAGGAGACCTTCTTTGCGGAGGTGATGGAGATCGCGCGGGCCGTCGCGCAGCATGCCCCGCTGACGATCCTTGCCACCAAGGAAGCCTACCGGCGCCTGCGCGAAGAGAGCGAGGCGCGACTTGGCTCCTTCGACGACGTCGTGGAGAGGGTCTACGGCAGCGAGGACTTTGCCGAGGGGTCGCGCAGCTACCTCGAAAAACGCCCTCCAACGTGGCAGGGCCGCTAACTTGGCAGCCTTCGGGTGCGCGTGGGCTGTGAGCGGCACATGAACAGGAGTCCTCAGCCGATCAAGCTGATTCTGGCGCTTCCCTATGACCATTCGAGGTAGGCCGCCCCACGGTGACCTTCAGCAGGATGGGGGGCCTCAAGACGAATGCAGTTCCCGGTTATGCCCGTCGAATTCGACGTGCGCGTTCCCTGCTCGCCCCTAATCCTTGGCAGCTCCATCCTCCTTCATGCGTTCGGCGAGCCAGCGAGCGGTGCCGATGAGCTGGGCGTCACCCCAGCGGCGTCCCAGCAACTGAACACCCACCGGCAGACCCTGTGGCCCGGTACCGCAAGGCAAGGTGACGGCAGGCATGTGGAGCAGCGTCCAAATGCGGTTGAGGAGCGGATCGCCGGTCGCCTCCAAACCCTGTGGGGCTTCGCCGAGAGCGCTGGCGGTGACGATGCAGTCAGCCTCTGCCACAAGCTCGTCAAAGCGGCTGCGCCACGACGCCGCTGTCCTCAAGCAGTCCAGAAAGTGCTCGAAGCTGGTCTTTAAGGCGCCGGCAAACATCTCGAGCAGTTCCGGACTCAAGCGTTCCTGGTGGGCGCTGACCTCATAGGCCAGGGCGCGCGCTCCTTCAAACGCCTGGACCGTCTTCTGCACCTCGACGAGCGCTTCGAAATCCGCCGGCAAGACAAGCTCCTGGACTGTGGCACCGGCAGCACCAAAGACGTCGAGCGCGCTCTCTACGGCCGCCGAAGCCTCAGCCGCCAACTGCGACCACCGCGGCGCCCGGCAAACCAAAACGCGCCGGACCGTCGCAGCCGCAGGTGCCTCAGCCAAGGCGTCCCAACCAGCCACCACCCCTGCCAGGAGGGCGGCGTCTTCGACGCTGCGAGCGAAGACGCCGACGGTATCGAGGCTGTCAGCAAAGAGCATGACACCACTGCGATCGATGACGCCAAAGGTGGGCTTGAAACCGACGACGCCACAGTAGCTGGCGGGTCGGATGATGGAGCCGGCAGTTTGGGTGCCGTAGGCAAGCGGGACCATGGCATCGGCCACGGCCGCAGCCGAGCCGCTCGAAGAGCCGCCCGGCGTGTGCCTGAGGTCATGCGGGTTGGCGGTCGTGGCGGGATGAAAGGCGGCGAACTCGGTCGATCTGGTCTTGCCTAGAATCACTGCCCCTTGGGCTCGCGCGCGAGCCACGCACGATGCATCACGGCTCGGCTGATGATTGTGGTAGATCGGCGAGCCATAAGTCGTGGGCATGTCCGCCGTGTCGATAATGTCCTTTATGCCTATGGGAATCCCCTGAAGCCGGCCGCGCCAGGGCTGCCGGTCGCGTTCCCGCGCCTGCTCGAGGGCAAGCCGGGGATCTAAGTGCGCCCAGGCATGAATGCCGTCTTCGCGCGCCTCGATCCGCTCCAAGCAGGCGCGCACCAGCGCTTCCGAGTTCAGCCGTCCCTGGCTTATGGCGGTGACCGCTGCGCTTGCGGACAGGGTGTTGGGCTCCGTCAGTCCCTCAGCCATGAGCTTCCAATCCGCGTGTAGGCTTCAACAGCCTCGGCAATCTTGTCAACAAAGCAATATTCATCCGTCTGGTGGGCCATGGACGGCTCGCCGGGGCCGAGAATGACAGTGGGGGGATGACCCAAGGCAGGGGTCAGAACCGAGGCGTCCGTGAAGTAGGGGGCTGTCTGCACCGTGGTCTGCTGACCAAGGAGCGCCTCCACGACAGCGAACACCTGGCGCAGCCACGGCTCATCGGGATCGCTATAGACGCTGCCGACATCGACAAAGGGCTCCAGGCCCACCTCATCGCCGAGGTAGGCCTGGAGATGCCCTAAGACAGCTCGGTTGTCCTGTCCTGCAACGGTACGGATGTCAATCCCGATTTCGGCAGAATCCGGCACCGAGTTGACGTTCATGCCGCCCAGGACGGTGCCGACATTCAGGCTCGGCGCGCCCATGACCGGATGCCCCGGCACATCAAAGGCGTAGCTGCCTAGCTTGACGATCGCCTGAGCTGCTTTGAAAACCGCATTGACCCCTCGCTCCGGCATCGAACCATGGGCGGTGACGCCTGCTGTTTTGGCGCGCAGCCAAAGGGCACCCTTGTGGCCCACCAGTGGCTGGTTGGAGGTGGGCTCGGCGACCACGAGAGCGCCCGCCTTTCCAAGCAATCCGGGTTGCTCGGCAAGATAAGCGGCGCCCGTGCAGCCGCTTTCCTCCCCTGCGGTGATGATGAGCAGCACGTCGCTTGCCCGCCGCTCGAGCTTCGCTAAGCGGAGGGCAGCAAGGATCAGGGCAGCGACCCCACTCTTCATGTCGCTGGCGCCGCGTCCGAAGAGCCTGCCGTTATCAACCTCGCCGCCGAAGGGCGGACGCGTCCAGGCTGCCTGGCCCAGTGGCACCGTGTCGATATGGCCGGAGAAGCAGAGGGGGGGCTTGCTGCTCGAGCCCGGCTTGGCCGACGCCGACAAACGCGCCACGAGGTTGCTGCGGTCCGGTCCGTAGTCGTGAAGGGAGATGTCGTAGCCGGCCTCGCCGAGGGGACGGGCGAGAAACTCGGCGCAGGGCCGTTCGTTGCCTGGTGGATTGATGGTGTCGAACCTTATCAGCGCCTGTGTCAACGTCAAGCTGTCCAAGTCCATCCTCTTTAAATCCATCCTCTCCTCCGTCCCTTGGCGGGCTTATTCCAAGACGATGCGCGGAAAGTAGAGCGAGACGATCCAGTTGGGCGCGTCGACGATCTCGCTGATGCGCAAGTCTGCGCAGACACTGCACAGCATGTAGGCATCTTCGGGTGCCAAGCCATGGCGAGCCGAGAGCAGCTCGATCATGCTGCTGACGGCTGCCCTGGCGCCAGCCATGAGGTCGGGGCCAATCCCGGTCGTCACTTCATAGCCCTTGGCGTCAAGGTGACGCGTCACCGGTCCTGCGGTGGTAAAGCGCGGGAAGGCGAGATTGGCGTTCTTGACCAGGTCGACGGTGACGGTGAGCGTCATCGGGCTCTCGATGGCCGTGCCGCAGACCTCACCGTCGCCTTGGGCGGCGTGGGTGTCGCCGATGGAGAGCAGCGCGCCGTCGACTTCGACCGGCAGATAGAGTTCCGTTCCCGCCGAGAGATCGCGGACGTCCATATTGCCACCGACCCGTCGCGGCGGCACGATACTGTGCCAGCCGGCCGCTGCGGGCGCCACCCCGATCGTCCCACAGAAGGGCTTGAGGGGTACCCTTCCTTTGTCGCCGTAAAGCGCCGGCGCCATCGACGCCGGATCGTACTTCCAGAGGAGGAGTGCCGGCTCGAGAAACTGATCGGCCAGCAGGCCGAAGCCCGGAATGTTGGCTGTCCAGCCCCAGCCCGAGGGCGCAAAGGACTGAATGGTTATCTTGAGGGCGTCGCCGGGCGCGGCGCCGTCTACGCGAATCGGGCCGGTCACGGGGTTGATGCGGCCGAAGTCGAGCGTCGTCACCTCGGCCACGCCAGAGGACGGGGTCAGCTGGCCGCCCGAGGCCTCGAGGATCTCGACCTCGACGCTGTCTCCGGGCGCCACCGTGAGCTTGGGCGGAAAGCTGTTGTCCCAACCGATGTGGCTCTCGTGGCTATGGACCGTATAGTCGTGATGATGCTTCGTCATGCCTTCACCTCGCTTGGCTGACAAGTTTCGGCTGGCCTTACCTGGCGCGCCGGCAGCTCACATCCGGCGCGCCAGGCGCGGGTCGAGCGTGTCCCTCAAGCCGTCACCGAGCATGTTGACGGCGAAGACGGTGGTGGCCAAGAACATGCCTGGAAAAAGAATGATGGCGAAGTTGATCTGAAAGAACATTCGCCCTTCGGCCATGATGTTGCCCCAGCTAGGAATCTCCGGCGGCGTGCCGGCACCGACGAAGCTCAAATAGGCCTCGAAGATCATCGCCTGGGCGCAGATGTAGGTCGCCTGGACGATGAGCGGCGCTAGGCTGTTGGGCAGGATGTGGCGCAGGAGAATGCGTGGAGTGCCGGCGCCGACGGAAATAGCCGCCTGCACAAAGGCCTGATCGCGCAGCGTGAGGACCACGCCGCGGACCAAGCGTACGACCCGCGGCACCTCCGGGATGGTCAGCGCCAGGATGACATTGGCAATACTCGACCCCCAGAGCGCCATCAGCGCGATGGCGAGGAGGATGGCCGGAATCGACATGAGCGCGTCCATCAGCCTCATGATCAAGGCGTCGGCACGCTGATTGAAACCGCTCACCAGGCCGATCATCAGACCGATCAGGGTGCTGAACAAGGCGACGCTGACGCCGACAAGGAGGGAAACGCGGCCGCCGTGAATGGTGCGGCTGAACAAGTCGCGGCCGTACATGTCGGTGCCAAACCAGTGCTCGCCGGAGGGGCTCTGCAGGCGGACGACGGGATTTTGCCTGAGCGGCTCGTAGTGCTGGATGAAGGGAGCGCCCACGGCCAAAACGGTCATCACCAGAAGAATACCCAGCCCCAGCGGGATATTGGGATGGCGGCGAACTGTCTTGGCGAGGCTTATCAGCACGGCGGACAGCCCCTGAATTCGCCCGGCCCCGGCATTCAGTAAACGATCCGGGGATCAAAAAAAGCGTAGCTGAGATCCACCAGGAGATTCAGCAGCACGTAGGCAAAGGAGAACACCAGGATGACTCCCTGGATGATCGGATAGTCCTTGCGGAGGACGGCGTCCACGGTCAGGCGACCCAGCCCGGGAATGGCAAAGACGCTCTCGGTGATCACCACGCCGCCGATCAGCAGGGCGAAGCCGAGACCGATGGTGGTGACGACCGGCACCGCGGCGTTTTTGAGCGCGTGGCGCCGGAGCACGTCCCTCGGCAAGAGGCCCTTGGCGTGGGCCGTGCGGATATAGTCTTCATTGAGCACTTCCAACATGGCCGTCCGCGTCATGCGGGCGATGAGCGCCATGAAGACCACGCCCAGGGTAATGCTCGGCAGCGCGATATGGCGCAAAAAAGGAGTCAAGCCGTCGCTGATGCTGCGGTAGCCCTGGACGGGCAGGACGCCGAGCTGCAGCGAAAAGAGGAAGATGAGGAGATAGGCCAGCACGAAGACGGGCATGGAGAAACCCATGACGGCAAAACCCATGACCAGGTGGTCGATCCACGAGCCCATCCTCCACGCTGCGATGATGCCCATGGGAATAGCCAGGGAAACTGCTATAAGCATGGTAGTGAAGGTGAGCGCGGCGGTCGGCTCGAGACGCTCCGCGATAAGACGCGATACCGGCAAGCCCGAATAGATGGACACACCGAAGTCGCCCTGGAGTACCCCCCGTAGCCAGGTAAGGAACTGCAGGTAGAGCGGTTGGTCGAGGCCGAGCCTTTCGCGGATGCGCTCGATGTCCGCCTCGCTGGCGAAGTCGCCGGCAATGATCACCGCCGGATCCCCCGGTGCCATGTGAAGCAGCAAGAAGACGAAAATAGCCACCAATCCCATGATGGGAATGGTGGCCAGCAGGCGCCGAGCTACAAAGGCCAACATGGGCTGGACCAGCTGTCCTTAGCGCTCATGATCAGCACCGGAAGCTCCTACTCTTTGCTGATGTTCCAGAAGAAGGGCACCGGCGACTCGATGACGCCCTGGAGGTTCGTGCGGTACGCCGTCGGCTGAAAGAACTGGCCGAAGGGCACGTAAGGCACGAACTCGTAAAGCCGCGCTTGCAGCTCTTCGGTGATGCGGGCGCGCTCTTCGGGATCGGTGGTCTGCGCCCACTGGTCGCGCAACTCCTCGATTCTCTCATCCGAGGGCCAGCCGAACCAGGCGCCCTCCTCACCGCCGCCGGAGATGGAGATGTTGCTGATGGGCGAGAGCTGGTCGACGCCGAGCCACCAGCTATGGAAGATGCTCCAGCCGCCTTCGTCAGGCGGAGACTTCACGGCCCGACGTGAGGTCATGGTCGCCCAGTCCATCGCCTCGAGGCGGACATTGACGCCGATCTCACGGAGGTTTTGGGCGGTGACGAGTGCCCCGCCGTGGGCGAGCGGGGTGTCGGTCGGGTCGAGGATGAGCACCAGCTCGCCGTTGTAGCCCGCCTCCTCCATGAGCTGGCGCGCCCGCTCTATATCCTTGCCGCGCAGAAGCTCGCCGCCGACAGACGCTTCATGGGGAGCGCCGCACATGAAAAAGGCCGGACAGAAGTCGAGGTAGTATTCGGGATTGCCGATGATCGCGCGCATGTAATCCTCTTGGTCGACGAGGTAGAGAAGGGCCTCGCGCGCCTTGGGATGATCAAAGGGAGGGTGCAGAAAGTTGGGTCGGAGAACGCCTTGAGTGCCGATAGGATCGATGAGGTCTATCACCACATCGGGATTGCCTTCGAGGAGCGGGAGCAGATCGACGGGCGGCTGCTCGTAGAGATCGACCTCGCCCAGGCCGAGTGCGGAGACGGCCGTGGCGTGATCCGGCATGTAGTGCCACTCCACGCGGTCGACGTTGACGACCTTGCCTCCCGCGGCAAAGCTGGCGGGCTCGCCCCGCGGGACGTAGCCCTCGAAGCGCTCGTAAACGACGCGGTGGCCCGGCTGCCACTCCGCCTCGACAAACCTGAAGGGACCGGAGCCGATAATTTCGCCTATCTGCTCGAAGGGATCGGTGTTCGCAAGCCGCTCGGGCATCATGAAGGGAACGTTGCTGCTGATCTTGCCCAGGGACTCGAGCACCAGGCCGTAGGGCTCGCTTAGCGTCAGGGTAAAGGTGCGCTCGTCAACGGCCTCTAAGGATCCGGTAAAGCTCATGAGTTTTTGGCCCATGCCGTCGCGTGCTCCCCAGCGTCTGATTGAGGCGACGCAATCCGCAGCCCGCACGGGCTCACCATCATGCCAGCTGAGCCCTTCTCGGAGGGTGAAGGTATAGGTGAGGCCGTCATCGCTGACCGTATAGCTGTCGACCATCTGGGGTTGAACCTCGAGGTTCTCATCCAGCGCGAAGAGCGTGTCCCACACCATATAACCGTGGTTTCGGGTGATATACGCCGTAGTCCAGATAGGATCGATGTTTCGTAGGTCTGCGTGAGGGATGATGCGCAGCACATTGCTCGTGCCTTGCGCCTGGACTAGGGATATGCCTCCTAGCACCGATATGACCAGAAGCGCGTACAGTCCAACGGCTAAGCGCGAGTATTGCTTCAGTACCATAAATCCCCTCCACTCTTCTTGAAAAGTGCTGCCTTTTGCGGAAAGTTATGCCTCTGGACGGCTCTGCGCAGCGCGTGTCGGATTTGACTTTGGATCCATGTTCGACTCTATTACGTAGGGTCTTGGCTGTCAAGCAAGATCAGGCTCACAGGCTCATGCTCGGCAGGTCATGACGCTTCTGTAGCAGCGCACCTTGCGCAGGCTCGACACCATGACCGCGCCTTCAAAGTGCCAGCTGCCGGTAGCTTGTTTGGCCAGAGTCTTCCTGAGGCTGGAGAAGACGCTCGTTCATCTACGGGTTTGTCTGCAAACAGATCCTAACGAGCCTGGCTCACGGCCGGTCTCTCCAGGGCAGCAGGGGCGGTCTCCGCCAAGTAGGCCAGCGCCGCCCCGACCCCACCTTCCTTGTGGGGCACGCCCGCCAGCGCCAGCCCCATCTCCACGCCGGAGAGCGTGCCCGCCAGCATCAGCTCGTTGAAGGCGCCCAAATGGCCGATCCGGAAGATCTCTCCCTTCAGCTTGCTCAGCCCGGCGCCCAGGGACATGTCGAAGTTGTCCAAGATGATCTGGCGGAGCCGGTCGGCGTCGTGGCCCCCCGGCATGCGCAGCGCCGTGAGCGAGCTCGAGACCTCCTCGGGGTTCACGCACTGGAGCTCCAGGCCCCAGGCCCGCCCGGCCCGGCGCGTCGCCTCGGCCAGCCGGTCGTGCCTAGCGAAGACGTTCTCCAGCCCCTCCTCGAGCAGCATGTGCAAGGCCTCGCGCAGCCCGTAGAGGAGGTTGGTCGAGGGCGTGTAAGGGAAGAAGCCCTGTTTGTTCACCGCGAGCATCGCCTCCCAGTCCCAGACCGCGCGCGGCAGTTTGGCCGCCCTGCTCGCCGCGAGCGCCTTGTCGCTCAGCGCGTTGAAGGAGAGGCCGGGCGGCAGCATCAGGCCCTTTTGCGAGCCGGCTACCGTCACGTCGACGCCCCACTCGTCGTGACGGTAGTCGATCGAGCCCAAAGACGAGATGGTATCGACCATCAACAGGGCCGGGTGCCCGGCACGGTCCATCGCCGCCCGCACCTCGGCGACGCGGCTGGTGACGCCGGTCGAGGTTTCATTGTGGACGACCATCACCGCCTTGATGTGGTGTTCCTGGTCTTCGCTCAGCTTGGCGTAGACCGTCGCCGGGTCGGCGCCGCGACGCCAGTCGCTTGGCACGAAGTCGGTTTCGAGGCCGAAGCGCGCCGCCATCTCGTACCAGAGCGTGGCGAAGTGCCCGGTCTCAAAGGCGAGCACCCGGTCACCCGGCGAGAGGCTGTTGACGATGGCCGCTTCCCAGGCGCCGGTGCCGGTCGCCGGAAAGATGATCACCGGACCCGACGTCTTGAAGACCGGCCCCAGCAGCTCGAAAAGCTCGAGGCTGAGGGCGGCGAACTCGGCGCTGCGGTGGTCGATGGTCGGCCGGTCGATGGCGCGCAAGACGCGGTCCGGTACATTGCTGGGGCCGGGAATCTGCAGGAAGTGCCGGCCGCTGTGTAGAGGAGCGCTGTGTAAAGGAGCGCTAGCTAGAGGAGTACCGTGTAGAGGAGTACCGGGTAGAGGCTTGTTGCGGCTTCCAGATGGGCTCATGTTCCAACCTCCCTTTCCAAAGGCAAGACCGGCGGCTGCGTTTGTTGGCGCATCGCTGCCCGGCTCGGCGAGGATAGCTTTCCAGCAGTCGAGCCCAGCAGTCGAGTTCGTGGCGCCATCATATACCAACGCATACCAAGCCCGCGCCCAGTATGACGGCTGGTTTTCCGAAGACCATCACCGCTCTTCATTTCTTCATTGACGCTCTTCATTGATTGACGATTGACAAAACGGGAAGAGGCTGGTTAAATATACAATACGAGTGACAAAACCTCCCTGGGAAGGGCGGAGCTCCTGAAACGATAGCCACACTCAGGGCCTTTGGCATTGCGGCTTGCCTGGCCTCTTGGTATCTTGGCGCAGACATATTCCAAGCAGCACGCCTGAAAGGAAGGTAGACGATGAAGTGGTTGAGGTTCCTCTTATCCATCGCATGTGCGGCCAGCCTGCTCGCCGGCACGGCCGCCGCCCAGGAAACAGTGATTCAGTTCGGCCACGTGGGCAATCCCGGCTCGCTCTTCGCGCTCTCGGCGGAAGAGTTCGCCGCGCGGGCCAACGAGCGCCTGGCGGGCCGCGCGCGCGTCGAGGTCTTCGGCTCGAGTCAGCTCGGCACCGACGAGCAGCTCATGCAGCGTCTCAGGCTCGGCACGGTCGACATCGCCCTGCCGTCGACCGTGATGTCTACCGTGGCCGACGAGTTCGGCCTCTTCGAGATGCCCTACTTAGTCCGCGACCGCGAGCACATGAAGCGCATCGAAGAGGCGGTTGTCTGGCCGGTCCTGGCGCCGGCGGCGGAGGCGCAAGGCTACAAGATCATCGCGGTGTGGGAAAACGGCTTTCGCCACATCACCAACAACGTGCGGCCGATCATCACGCCCGACGACCTGCGGGGCGTCAAGCTGCGCACGCCGAGCGGCGAGTGGCGGGTGAGGATGTTTCAAGCCTACGGCGCCAATCCCAGCCCGATGGCCTTTTCGGAACTCTTCGTGGCCCTGCAGACGGGTGTGATGGACGGGCAGGAAAATCCCTTTACGCAGATCCACAGCGCCCGCCTCCAGGAGGTGCAGCGCTACTTGTCCTTGAGCGGCCACGTCTACACGCCCGCTTACGTCACCGTCGGCGCGCGCAGCTGGGCAAACTTGCCCGCTGAGGTGCGCGAGGTGTTGGAAGAGGTGGCCAGGGAAGTCCAGGATTTCGTCTACGAGACGGCGGCGGAGATGGACACGGCGCTGCTCGAGGAGCTAAGGGCCGACTTGGAGGTCAACGAGGTCGATACCGATGCCTTTATCGAGGCGAGCCAGTCGGTGTACGAAACCTTTGGCAGAGAGGTGTCCGGCGGGACCGAGCTTATCGAGAGGGCGCTCGAGCTGGGGCAGGATCAGTAGACACGGCAGGGTCGGCGGAACCCTTATGGCATTCTCATTTCTGCGCCGGGTCTTCGAAGGGCTGCTGACGGGAATCGTGGTCTTGCTGCTCAGCGGGCTGACCCTCGTCGTCATCGTGGCGGTGGTGTACAGGTATGCGGGCGCGTCGCTGCCCTGGTACGACGAGGTGGCGTCGATCATGTTGGCGTGGCTGACCTATTACGGCGCGGCGCTGGCCGCGCTGAAGCGCGCGCACATCGGTTTTCCCAACGTGGTCGCGGCGATGCCGCCCAGGTTTCGCATGCCGACCGTCATCGTTTCGGAAGTGCTGATCATCGCCTTTTTTGCCCTGATGGCCTACATGGGCTGGTACGTGCTCGAGTTTTTCGAGGGCATGAGGCTGACGAGCCTGCGCTGGGTGCCGCTCCGCTTCACTCAGTCGGTGATTCCTATCGGGGCCGCCCTGTTCATCCTTGCCCAACTGTTCAACCTGCCGCAGGTGTGGCGCGAGGCCAAGGGTCTCGCGCCCGTTCATCATCACGAGATCCCCGCGGAGGTCCTGAAGCGATGACCCTGTCGCTCATGGTCCTCGCGCTCTTGGTACTGGTGTTTATCAACATTCCCATCGCCGTCGCGCTCGGCGTCGTGTCGGTGGCGGCCATGATCCTGACCTCGGGCACCGCCACGCTGCCCAACCTGGCGATGGTCCTGTTCGACGGGGCGACCAGTTTTCCTCTGCTGGCGATTCCGCTGTTTATCCTGGCCGGCAGCGTCATGAACACCTCCGGCATCTCCCGGCGGCTGATCGCCTTTGCCTCGGCCCTGGTCGGCTTCGTGCGCGGCGGGCTCGCCATGATCAACGTGGCGACCTCGTTGTTTTTCGCCGAGATCTCGGGTTCTGCCGTAGCGGACGTGGCCGCCATGGGCTCGATCCTCATCCCGGCGATGAAGAAGAAGGGTTATCCCGCGCCCTTTGCCGCGGCGGTCACCTCCTCGTCGGCGACGCTGGCGGTGATCATCCCGCCGTCTATTCCCATGATCCTCTACGCCGCGATGGCGCAAACCTCGGTGGTGCAGCTTTTCGTGGCGGGCATCGTGCCCGGCCTTCTCGGCGGCGCGGCGATGATGGCGCTCTGCTACTGGTTCGCGCGCCGCTACGACTATCCGGTCGAGGAGGTCTTTCAACTGCGCCGGGTGTGGCAGACCTTCAAGGAGGCGGGCTGGACCTTCTTGTTGCCCGTCATCATTCTGGGCGGCATCTTCGGCGGCGTCGTCACGGCGACCGAGGCGGCGGCCCTGGCGGTGGTAGCGGCGCTGTTCGTCGGCGGGGTCATCTACCGCGAGCTCAACTTCAAGCATCTCCTGGAGGCCATCGTCGACGGTGGCGTGCAGACCGCCATCGTCATGCTGCTGGTCGCCACCTCGGCGCTGCTCGGCACCTTCTTGACCGAGCAGCGGGTACCGCAGCAGCTCGCCGCCACGGTCGCCGACCTCACCTCCAACAAGTACATGGTGCTCGCGCTCCTGAACGTATTTTTCCTCGTCGCGGGCCTGTTTCTTCATTCGGCGGCGGCGATCATCCTGATCGTGCCGATCGTGATGCCGCTCGTCCATCTGGCCGGCATCGACCCCGTTCACTTTGGCCTCATCATCACCCTCAACCTCGGCATCGGCCAGCAGACGCCGCCGGTGGCGAGCGTCCTGGTGACCGCCTGCTCGGTCGCCAAGGCCGACATCTGGGAGGTCAGCAAGGTCAACGTCTACTTTATCGCCGTGCTCTTTGTGTTGCTTATGCTCGTCACCTATGTTCCTGTCATCCCGATGGGCTTGGTCGAGTATTTCTACAGGTAAAGTGAGTGGCCGATGACACCTTTACCCCACGAGATTACCGGCTTTAGAACCGCCGACGCGCCCACGGCCGAGCTGCTCGAGGCCTGCGTCCGCTGCGGTGCCTGCGTCCAGAGCTGCCCCACCTACCAGGAGATCGGCATCGAGCCCGACGACCCGCGCGGTCGGGTCTTTCTCGTCACGGCGGTTCACGACGCGCAGCTGCCGATGGACGAGACCTTCGAGAAGCACATTTACCAGTGCCTGGACTGCCGCGCCTGCGAGACCGTCTGCCCCATGGGCGTCCAGGTGGGCCGCATCATCGAGGAGGCCAGGGGCGAGATTCGCGCGGTGCGGCCCGCCAAGGGCTGGCACGGCCGCATCCTGCGTCTCGCCCTGGGGCAGCTTTTCCCCTACCCGTGGCGGATGGAAATTCTGTCCAGCCTTATGGCGCTGGGGCAGCGCTCGGGTGTGATGGGCCTGGCCCGCCGTTTAGGCTTGATGCGGGTCTTGCCCGAGCACCTGCAGAAGATAGAACGGCACATGCCCGCGGCGCCCCTCGGCTCGGCCCGGAGGCGCCTGGGGCGCCAAGTGGCGGCCCAGGGCGAGGTCAGGGGCAGGATCGCCCTCTTGCACGGCTGCGTGATGAACACCCTCTTCGCCGGGGCGACCGAGGCGACCGCTCGCGTGCTCGCCCGCAACGGCTGGGAGATCATGCTTCCCAAAGACCAGACCTGCTGCGGCGCGCTCCACGTTCACGAGGGCGACCGTGAGGGCGGCAAGAACTTGGCGCGGCAAAATATCGCCGCCTTCGAGGCGAGCGGCGCCGAGAGCTACCTCGTCAACGCCGCGGGCTGCGGCTCGGCCATGAAGGAGTACGGCCTCCTGCTCGAGCACGACCCCGACTGGGCCGAGCGCGCGACCGCCTTCTCGGCGCGGGTGCGCGACGTGCAGGAGTTTCTGGTGGGGACCGGCTTTGCGGCGCCGACCGGAAGCTTCAAGGCGCGGGCGACCTACCAGGACGCCTGCCACCTCGCCCACGCCCAGGGCATCCGCCGCCAGCCCCGCGAGCTCCTGAAGTCGGTCCCCGGTCTCACCCTCAAGGAGATGCCCGACAGCGACCGCTGCTGCGGCTCGGCGGGCATCTACAACGTCTCGCACCCCGAGATCGCCGATCCCTTGATGCGGCGCAAGGCGGCCGACGTGCCGGCCGATGTCGAGGTGCTGGTGACGGCCAACCCCGGCTGTCACCTGCAGCTCATGCGGGGCCTGGCCGAGGCGGGCCGGGAGGTCCGGGTCATGCACGTGATGGAAGTCCTGGACGCCGCCTACCGCGCCGAAGGGAAGGCGGCGCGTGGAGCCTGAAGCGATCGCCGCGGCCCTGGGAAGGTTCGTCGAGCCGAAGAGGATCTTGAGCGATCCCGTGCAGACCGAAACCTACTCCTACGACGCCTCCTTCGCCACCCGCTTGAAGCGCTACCGCCCCGACGTGGTGGTGCGGGCGGAGACGACCGAGGAGGTGGCGGCGGTCATGCGCTGGTGTTACGAGCACGAGGTGCCGGTCTATCCGCGGGGCGCGGCCACCTCGCAGTCGGGCGGCGCCATGGCCGTGCGCGGCGGCGTCAGTCTCGACCTCTCGCCGATGAACCGGATCCTCGAAATGGCCGCCGAGAACCTGCAGGTGATCTGCCAGCCCGGCGTCATCCACGCCGACCTCAACAAGGCCTTGAAAGCACATGGCCTCTTTTTCGCGCCCGACCCGGGCAGCTCGAGCATGTGCACCATCGGCGGGATGATCGCCAACAACTCGAGCGGGGTGCGCGCCGTCAAGTACGGCCAGACCCGCCATCACGTCCTGGGCTTGGAGGTCGTCTTGCCGGGCGGCGAGGTGGTAACCACCGGCGGGGTGAACTCGAGGGCGCTAAAGACCGTCTCCGGCTACGAGCTCACCGCCCTCTTCGTCGGCTCCGAGGGTACGCTCGGGGTCGTCACCAGGGCGCGCCTCAAGGTCCTGCCGATCCCTGCCAAGCGGGCGCTCAGCCTGGCCGCCTTCGACGACCTGGAGGCCGCCGGGCGGGCGGTGCAGCGCGTCTTCGCTCGGGGCATCCTGCCCTCGGCCATCGAGATCTTGGACCGCCGCGCCCTGGAGGCCATCCGCCTCTTCCGCCCCGAGGTGGACTTGCCCGTGGCCGCGGAAGTGTTGATCTTCGAGGCGGAAGGCGACCCCATCACCGTCGCCGAACTGGCCCGCCAGATCGCTAGAGCCTGCCGGGGCCTGGCGACCCAGGTGGAGTGGACCGACGATAGCGAGCGGGCCGCTCGCCTCTGGGACGCGCGCCGCGTGGTGGGGGCGGCGGTCGCCCGCGTGCAGAAGGGCTACACCCGCGTCTATGCCGGCGAGGACATCTGCGTGCCCATCACCGCCATCCCCCAGGCCCTGCGCGCCATCCACGACCTCGGCGAAAAGTACGGCATCTACGTAGCCATCTACGGCCACGTCGGCGACGGCAACGTCCACGCCGCGCCCATCATCGACATGCGCGACCCCGAGCAGGTCGAAAAGGCCGAGCGCATGGTCGAGGACATTCACGAGCTGGCGCTCGAGCTCAAGGGGACGACCACCGGCGAGCACGGCGTCGGCCTGGTGCGCGCCCAGTACATGGCCCGCGAGCACGGCGGGGCCCTGGACTTGATGCGCCTCCTGAAGCGCAGCCTCGACCCCAAGAACCTGATGAACCCTGGCAAGATGGCGCTCGACCACCCTCACCCCGAACCGTCCTCGTAGCTCCAGCGAGCCCCAAGCGTAGACGCCTACCCTGAGGGCCTGGGCTTCCGGTTGTGCTTAAATGATGAGCATGAGCACACTCCTGGACCCCCAGCGGACGGTCGCCGAACTCAAAGAGCTGCGCGCCTTGACGGGCGACGAGAACGGCGCGCAGCGCGTCGCCTGGACCGACACTTGGTTGAAGGCCAGGGAGTGGTTACAGGGAAAGCTCGAGGCGCTCCCGGTGGAAACCCATCTGGACGAGGCGGGCAACCTCTGGTCCACACTTCAAGGTGAAGCCGACCAGGCCCTCTTGATTGGCGGGCACATGGACTCGGTTCCCAACGGCGGCTGGCTCGACGGCTGCCTGAACACCTTGGCCGGGCTCGAGGTCATGCGGCGCGTGAGCGTCCAGTACGGCGGCAAGCCGCCCGTCACCGTCAGGCTGGTGGACTGGGCCGACGAGGAGGGGGCGCGCTTCGGCCGCAGCCTCCTGGGCTCCTCGGCCTGCTGCGGCACCATGAACCCGGAGGAGGAGCGGGACCGCCGGGACAAAGACGGGATTCGCCTCGAGGACGCGCTCAAGCGCTGCGGCGTGGACGTGGAGCGCATGGGCGAGGCGAACAAGGAGCTGAAGAACGCCGCGGCCTACTTGGAGCTCCACATCGAGCAGGGCCCGGTCCTCTTGGACCTGGGCCTGCCGCTCGGCGCGGTGCTCGGCACCTTCGGCGTCGAACGGCACGCGATTCGCTTCACCGGCCAGGCCGCCCACTCCGGCTCGACGCCGATGGACAGGCGCAAGGATGCGCTGCTCGCCGCCGCCAGGATGAGCCCGGAAATCTATGAGATCGCCAATCGCCACGGCGGCGTCTGCACCATCGGGTCCTGCGTGACCAAGCCCGGCATCGTGACCTCGGTCGTCGCCGAGTGCGAGCTGACCTTGGACCAGCGCCATCTGGACGGCGAGGGTTTGGCGAGCTTGCTTCAGGAGGCCAAGGAGGCCAGCGAGCGCTTCGCCGCCGAGGCCGGGGCCCAAGTCGCCTGGAAGCGCCTCTGGCGCATCGACCCCGTTCTCTTCGACGACGAGCTCATCGAGATGTGCGACGAGGCCATCAGGGAGACCTGCGGTACCTCGCAGCGCCTGCCCAGCGGCCCCCTGCACGACGCGGCGGAGGTCGCCCAGGCCGGCATTCCCACCGTGATGATGTTCGTCCAGAGCCTTCACGGCATCTCGCACAACAGCATCGAGGACACCGAGGAGGAGCACCTCGAGCTGTCGGTCGTGGCCCTCGACGGGCTGGCGGAAAGGGCGATGCGGTGGGTGGCGGAGGGCTGATGGTGCGGACCGGCGGCGCGCGACCGGGCGTCCAAGCACTTCAAGCTGATGGTCGACTGCTTTGGGGTAGTGCGGCCGCAGCAGAGCCTCGCGCGGCTACTGGGAAGAAGGTTTTCGCTACCGAGGTGAAGGCGTGACAGCGCCTGCAAAGTTCAACGAATCCGTGCTCCAGCTCATGAAACTTCATATCAACACGTTGTTTCGCTGCAATTCGGACGGACGATTGTTGCAAACCAACGAATCCGGTGACTGGCCCGCCCCCAGGTTCTATATGGGTAGAACGCAGAAGGGAAATGTCTGGCGCTTTCGCCACGACCTCCCTGCTGACATAACGCGAGAAGTCGGCCGATTGTGCCGCTTGGAGCCGATTGCTGCCGACTTGGCGCACCCCCCACGGCACTACGAGGCGATCCGCTCGGTCTTGCGCGAGCACGCGCCGATTGGCAGTGAGTATCGTGGACCGGCGTTTGCGGTGCCGAGCGGCATTCCGGTGTCGGCGAACACCACGCTCATTTCATCAACAAATGCCGCGCTGCTTCAAGAGGGATTTCCGTGGCTGCTCAAACAAGTAGCCGAATCATCGAATGCTCCGCTCGCGGTTGCGGTCACGGACGGCATGGCGGTTTCGGCATGTTTCTGCTCGCGAATCCCTGGCCTGGCGACCGAAGCAGGCGTTGAAACCCTGGCGGTGTTTCGCGGCCAAGGGCATGCTACCGCTGCTGTGGCCGGCTGGGCGGAAGAAGTGTGGCGGCGTGAGTGCATACCCCTTTACAGCACGTCATGGGACAATCTCGCCTCGCAGTCTGTCGCCCGAAAACTTGGGATGGTGAGGTACGGTGAGGGCTGGTCAATCGAATAGTTGTGGTGCTAGAAGGGCCCCGGTAGTCTTATAGCTTCTGCAACATGGTTTCTGTGCGGCGCATTCAAGTTCCGGTCAAGCATCGCCACTCAAACGGGTCGGGGTGTAGATGGCTCAGACCTTATCCTGCAAAAACGGCAGCGCCTACTCCTTCATCTGAACCTGCCCACTACGCTCTGCCAAGACGTGGCTCGAGCCATCTGGGCAGCCTCCTTGGCTGCTCAGCGCTTTTTGAGCGCCCGCAGGCGCGACGCTGCTTCCTCCGCCGTGACCTCGCCGCGCTCCAGCGCCGCCAGGACCTCCGAGCGCTCGTCGGCCACGTCCTCGGCGGCCTCGTAGCCGAGCGTCTTCAGCATGTTCTCGAACCTGAGGCGGACGGTCGGATAGGAGAGGCCCAAGATGCGCTCGACCTCCTTTAGATTGCCGCGCGTCTTGACGAAGAGGCGCATGAAGTCCAGATGCTCGGCGGGCAGGAGGGCGAACTCGTTGGGGGCGAAGCGCCCTTCGATGCGGATGCCGCTCGTCGGGCACTCGAGCAGGAGGATTTCTAAGGGGTCGCCGGTGACGGGGCAGCGGGTGGGCATGGGGTGTCTGGGGCTCATGGCTGCATCGCTTCTGCTCCGCTCGTGCCACTTCTTGTAGGTCGTTTCATAGTCTTTGGGGGTCATGGCTGACTCGGTTCTCCTTTTGGGGCGGGCCTGTTCAAACGACCTCGATGACGACCCGCACCTGTTTGTCGTCGCCGGCCTCGATGTCCACGAGACGGCCTTCGGGCAGGTCGCCCTCGAGCGCGCCCAGCAACTCGACCAGGTCGATACCCTGCGCCTCGAGCTCGCCGCGCACGTCCTTGGGCACGAACTGCAGGGCGCACTTGGCGAGCGGCGCGGGCACGTTGACGCGGACCTTGAGCTCGTCCTCGGCCTCGATGAGGATGCGAATCATCTTGACGGCGCCTCGCGGCTGGCTCGGAGCAGCGCTCTGGGTCCCGGCCAGGGCGGCCA
>JALZLY010000031.1 GCA_030858465.1 Deinococcota bacterium | reverse complement strand
CTGAAGGAAGGCGTCAGACGTGGAGTTGCCATTCGACGAGGTGTGGGTGCAGTCGCCGGACGGCCGGTCGCTCTGCGCCATTATCGACGGCGAGCTCGCGCGCCTGCTGCCGAATGTCGAGCGGCTCATCATCCCGGATGCCTCGCACGAGACCTGTAACGAACACCCGGAGGTCTGCACCCAGGCGCTCCAAAGGTTCCTCGCCAAGCACTAAATCCGCTTTGGGATTATCTCACGACACACTTACGACATAGCCGCGACATACAGAGGCGCCTAGGATGGTCTTTGAGGTGGTGACGATGACGGCAAGGCGGTGCCCTAAGCCTGAAGCAAAGCTCTCAGGGACGGCCCAACCCTCAGCCCAAACGGCAAGGGAACCCGTTCATACCCGGCAAGCCCCACACGAGAGGAGAAACATGAAAGCTCAAGCAAACACCCAAGCAGTTGGCGGCAGTGGACCCTCGAGCATAAACAAAGAGAGGAGGGGGCGCGTCCTCGCAACCGTTCTCGTCGTTTTGACGCTGCTGCTGGCAGCCTGCACCTCAACCCTCCAACAAGCGCCCGCTACCAGCCCCGCCCTTCTCAGCGACGCCGACATTGACGCGGCGGCACTCGAGCTTGCCACGACCACAGCAGAGGTCACGGGCACCGAGCTGGGCAGCCTTGCCGATGGCACCGAAAGCGACCTGCTGGAGGCCGAGGAGGAGGAACTCTCGACTCAAGCCGTGCTCCCCGGCGCGAGCGGTTATATCGCCTATGTGCACTTCGACGGCCTCACGGCAAAGTTCCAGCTCTGGCTCGCCAACCAGAGCAACGACAAAAAGACGCTCGTTTACACGGGCAACCGTTATATCAACTCCGTTGCCGTGAGCCTGACCGGCAACATCCTCGTTTTCTCCATGAACACGGCGACGGGTTGCTGTGATATCTACAGGCTTATCGTCAGCAGCAACAAGCTCAGCAACCTGACCAACTCGCCCGCACTCAACCATATCAACGTCTCGATGACGGCAGACGACAAAACCATCGCCTGGGGAGGTACACATAACGGTAAGCACGTCGTCTACATTCGCACTTACGAGCGCAGCGGCAGCAGCCAGAGCATGCTGAGCGCAAGCGCGCAGCAAACCGAGCCTTCGATAAGCAGCGACGGGAAAACCATCGCCCTCATGCGCTTCTCCTCGGGCAAATACCGGGTGATGCGCTACGACAGGCAAAAGAAAACCTATCTGCAGGTCGCTACCAGCAGCAATCCCCTGCTCCATCCCAGCCCCAGCAACAACGGCAAGCTGGCCTGGCTCGAGAACCGCGCGCATCTGGGCCTGACGAACCGGGTGCGGGTCAAGACTATCGCCACAGGCGCGATCACCAACGCCCTTTCCACGAGCTCCTATATCGCCCATCCACACCTGGCCTCCGACGGCAACTTCATCGTTTACGACCGTTATCAAAACAGCAAGTACAACATTTTCACCAGGAACCTGAGCACAGGCAAGACAGCCAGGACGGTTAGCGCTTCGCACTGGTTTGATGGCGCGTATTGGCAGAAGTGAGGGAGGGCTGGAGGCGCCGTGACGATAGAGGAGAAACCATGAAACCGCGATACCTGCTCCTGCTGGTGCTGACGGCGGCTTTCGCCGCCTGGGGCTTCTCCACCCCGAGTGCAGAGGCGAACGAGGCAGCGGGACTCGACGCCTGCGCGCTCCTCACCCAAGAAGACGCCGAGGCCCTGCTGGGCGAGCCGGCCCAGGAAGGGCAGCGCCTCATGGACCGCTTTGAAGAGGGGGTGGCGGAAGTCTCGCTTTGCCTCTACAGCGCCGCCGCGGACGACTCCCATAAGAGCGTGGGCCTGCTGGTGCGCCGCTCGCTGCGCGCCAGAAACACCAACACGCCCGCCCATATCGAGCGGGCACGCGCGGCGGCCAGGGAGACGGCGGGCAGCGAGCCCGAAGCGCTGGACGGCGTCGACGACACGGCCTTTTGGACGGCGAGCGGCGAGGGGAGATCTCGTAGCCTCCAGCTTCAAGCCTTTAGCGGCAACGGTCTCTACCTGATCACCGACGCCCACGGTTTCGGTGACGACGCCGCCGCGCTGGAAGCCGCCAAAGCGGTGGCGCTGAAGGCGCTCGAGCGCCTGCGGCCGAACGGTGGCTGAAGGCAAGGAGGACGGAGGACATGCCGTCACTGCCGGGAACGGCCTAGGGTGCAAGGTTGGAGCTGGTGCTCGAGCCTTTCCGGGCCAGCTCGAGCGCGCCCACTTCCGGCCCCGCCAGGGGCGCGATCATAGTAGCAAGCGAATCTGCCCGCAAGGGCCGAAATGTAATAGGGTTGACAGTGAATCCCATAGGGACAGGAGGCAAGCATGAGACAGCGTGCAGCAACGGTCATTCTTTCCTTGAGCCTCGTTCTTGGAGCCTGCGCTCCGGGCATCGACGGCATAACGGGCAACATCGCGGACCGCGCCGTCGATCGTGCGCTGTCGACCGCGATCGACAGCGCCGTCGATCGCATCGTCAACGAGGCGGTCAACCTCGTCGTTGCGACTGTGGTCAACCGCGCGCTCGACAGCGTCTTCGACAGCATCCGTTTTGGACCGGACTTCAGCCTCGATATCTTTTCGGGCTCTTGGACCGCCAACGTGAGCGGCGCTGTGAACCGCGCCTACGGCAAGGTGCCTACGGCGCCCGAAGAGGACCCCGCGGACCTTGGCCTGGCGCTGCGCGGTCTTACCGACGACGACCTGCCCTTTTACGGCATCTACTTCGTCAAGGCTCAAGACGAGCCCGAGTTCGCGATGATCTATGCCGAAGCGAGCGAGGAGGGCGAGATCGTGCGGACCCTCGTCGTCGAGATAGAGGGCGTCAGCTATCAGGGCAACGCCTCAGTCGCCTTGACGAGCGAGACCGCTACCCGCCTCGTCGGCAGCCTGTCGGCGCCGCTGCTTACTGGTGAGGACGGCGCCGGCACGATCACGGTGACCGCCAGCTTCGATGTGCCGGTCAATCCGGCGGGCTCGCTCATCGTGGCGGGGGTCAGATAGCCACAGGTTAAGGGCACTAGCCCGTAGGCCCTAGTGGGCCTCAGCTAAGCCGTACGCCCTGCTATAGAAGGTGCAAAGGCCGCGCGAGGTTTGCTGTCGCGCGGCCTTTGCTGGAGGCTGTTCTGGGGCACAGCGTTGTTAGCAGCCGCGGCTACACCAGGCAGGCCTCGTCCCAAACGTCCGGCAGGGGCCGATCATGAGAAAGCCATTCTCGAGGACGCCCTCCTGGCTTTGTACTCGGTGACGAAGGCAACGTCCTTGCGTGACGGCCTTATCGCCTTGGGGACGCCGCGACTTTCCAGAGCATCCGCCAGCTGCGTGTAGACCCTCCTTCTTTTTGCCGATACCTACGGGATTGCTTCGCTTCGCTCGCAATGACAGACATTTTCCTCATGGCAAACCCCGAGGGCTTTGGGGCTCTGGGGCAATTCGCCAGCAGCATCATCAAGAGGTTGACTGACTATTGGGGTAGAATCTGAGAAGCGCCAACGCAAACCGTTGGAACGAAGAGACCTTATGAATTATGCCGCCCTCCTCGCCCTGCTCGTCTTGCTGTCCTTTTCGCTGCCGCTGCTGGTCAGGCTGGCCGAGGCGGCCGGGGTGCCGCGGGGTCTGGGCGTGGTGACGACGCTGGTCATCGCCTGCTTTTTTCTCGGCTGGGTGATCATCCGCTGGCGGGTCAGGAAGCGCCTCGCGGTCGAGACGCGCATCGCCCAAGTGGTCAAGGCCAAGGCGGAGCGGCCCGACGACCTCAGCGCCTTTTACAGCGGCGGCGAGCACGTCGGCGACCTGCTGCTCGCGCTCGGCCGCGAGCGCGAGGCGCTGGCCGAATACGAGGCGCACCTGCTGGTCGCAAAAAGAACCCAGCAGGACGGCGGGAGCATCCGCCGCACCGTGGCGCGGCTCAAAGGGGAGCAGACCGACTAGAGGACTTCAGGATGCTCTGCAGCTCGGGCTGCTGCGAAGGTGGAACAGGCGCGGTTTCGGCTAGGCCCAAAATTAGGCCCAAAATTAGGCCTAAAATATAGCATGACCGGAGAATCATGAAAGACGAAGACGTGCAACTCTCGCCCTGTGGGTGGACCCTACCATGAT
>JALZLY010000030.1 GCA_030858465.1 Deinococcota bacterium | reverse complement strand
GCAACTAAAGTCTTGCACTAAAGTGCATAGTTTCGACTAGCGTTCTGGGACAATGAATGCGATAGCCATTAACCAATAATCCGTGCCAAGTGAGATTGAGGGAATAACTTGCCAGAAAAATGCATATGAAGCTCCGGCCGCTAAAAGACTATTCGTGATGTATATGAGATAGACAAGAACGTGATGGAAGCTTGGGTATATCTGGGTGGATTGGGGGGTCAATCCAGTTATGGGCTTAGGAGTAAATTTGGCACAAACCAGATATGGGGCAATTTGGGGATCCCTATTCTTGAAATAGAGTCTGATTAGATTTAGGACAAGTAGAAGTCTGGCTCTTTGTATAGCTGCACTTGTGATTCGATGCGCGGAGAAAAAGAAAAAGCTGTATACATAAATAACGAAAGTGATAACAGCAAATATAACTACTGAAAGCAGTGGGCTGTCCGGCCAGAATGCTTGATATAGAAGGGCTGCTCCTGGAATAAACGCTGCCCAGACAGCCCAGACAGCCCAGTAGAAGTTGATGACGTTTTCGATTCTCTTGTCTACATGCCTCCATTGTTCACTCATTGCGTTAAATTCGGCTAAGAGGAACTCTGTACTGATCGATTTTTCTTTATCTATGGTTTCTTCTGACTCATAATCCATATTATGTCCTATATAGAATTGAGTTTGACCATTTTCTGTGGGAATTACGCTCATATCGCCAACTTCAGTATCCGGAACTTGGTGCTGGCACGGGGCCTGCTTTTCGCTCACAACGTAATGCTACCGGGTTTCATAGATTTTGGTCACTGTCAAATAACCATAATGCTACACCACCTCTCTTTGCGGCAAGGCGCCCGTCCGGATCAGCTCCTGAAACCAGTGGTAGGAGGCCTTGGGGGTGCGCTCCAGGGTTTCGAAGTCCACGTAGACGATACCGAAGCGCTTGTGATAGCCCTCGGCCCATTCGAAGTTGTCCAGCAGCGACCAGACAAAGTAGCCCTTCAGGTTGGCGCCGGCCTCCAGGGCTCGGTGCGCCGCTGCTAAATAGCGCTCGAGAAAACGAATGCGATCGTCGTCGCCTATCTCGCCTCGCCGATCGGGTTCGTCGGGAAAGGCCGCGCCGTTTTCGGTGATGTAGATAGCCGGGTTGCCGTAGTTGTCTTTGAGATCCATGAGCTGCTCGAAGAGCGCCCTGGGATAGACCTCCCAGCCCATATCGGTGACCTTGGCGCGCGGCGGCGGGTCGGCCGGGCGCATCCCCACCAGGCTCAGCGGGTCGGCCTGGACCAGAAAGCGAGTGTAGAGGTTGAGGCCCAAAAAGTCGATGGGCTGCTTGATCTTCGCCAGGTCACCCTCGCGCACATGAGGCTCCATCATGCCGATCGTTTCAGCGGGGTAGCGCCCGTGAAAGAGCGGGTCCAGGTAGTTGCGGTTCGAGACGGCGTCGAAGAGCTTGGCGGCTTGAGCGTCCTCTTCGCTGTCCTCCGCCGGATGCACGGGCTGAAGGTTCAAGACCGTGCCGAGCTGCCAGCCCCTGCCCTCCCCGCGCAGCGCCCCCAACGCCTGGCCCTGCGCCAGGTTGAGGTGGTGGGTGGCGGCGGTAAAGGCCGTGAGGTCGGTGAGGCCGGGGGCGTGCTGACCCAGGAAATGCCCGAGAAAGGCGATGGCGTTGGGCTCGTTGAGCATCACGAAGTGGCCCACGCGGTCGCCAAGGCTCGAGGCGACATGGAGGCAGTAGTCGGTAAACCAGTGGCTGATGTCGCGCGTCGTCCAGCCGCCCTTGTCCTGGAGGGCCTGGGGCAGGTCCCAGTGGTAAAAGCACAGCCAGGGCGCGACGCCCGCGTCCAGAAGCTCGTCGACGAGCCGCTCGTAGAAGTCGAGGCCTTTGGGATTGGGACGGCCCCGGCCCTCGGGAAAGACCCTGGGCCAGGAGACGGAAAAGCGGTAGGCCGCCAGGCCCAAGTCCTTCATGAGCCTTACGTCCTCAGGGTAGCGGTGGTAGTGGTCGCAGGCCAGGTCACCGTTGTGGCCCCCTGCCACCTTGCCGGGCGTGTGCGCGAACGCGTCCCAGATGCTCTTGCCCTTGCCGTCCTCGTTCCAGGCGCCCTCGATCTGATAGCTGGCGGTAGAAGCGCCCCAGGTAAAGCCGTCAGGAAAACGCACGCTCATAGAGCCTCCCTCGTATGTCGTCATTCTAGCCACGTTAGTTTAGCCACAGCGGCGCGCGGGGACACAGCAAGGCACGCCGCAAAGCCAAAACGTGCCAAGATGGAACCGTGGACGCAGAGCCGGGACGGGGCCGCCTCTTTCTCATCCTTGGCGTGGGCCTTGTAGCGGTCAGCCTGGCAGCTATCTTCATCCGCCTCGCCGAGGCGCCGGGCGTGGTGGTGGCGGCCTATCGCATGCTCCTGGCCAGCCTGGTCCTCTTGCCCTGGACCCTGCGGGCCTTGAGGCGCACGCCCCTAAACCGCGGCAACCTGCCCTACGCCCTCGGCGCGGGCTTCTTCCTGGGCGCGCACTTCGCCACCTGGATAAGCTCGCTGTCCTACACCACCGTGGCGGCGAGCGTCGCGCTCGTCACCACCAACCCGCTCTGGGTCGCGCTCTTGAGCTGGCTTTTCTTGAGCAGCCCGCCGACCGCGCGGGTGTTGCTCGGCGCCCTCGTCGCCGTCGCCGGGGCGGTGATGATCGGCGTAGGAGATCTGCAAGGCGGTAGTGAGCCGTTGCTCGGCAACGGGCTCGCGGTCTTGGGCGCGATCAGCGTATCTTGTTACATCCTGCTCGGCCGCAGCGCCCAGCGCCGGGGCCTCGGCCTCCAGGCCTACGTCGGCGTAGCCTATGGCGCGGCCGCGCTCATGCTCTTGCCCTTGCCGCTCATCTTGGGCTTTTCCTATCTCGACTATTCCCTTAAGACCTTCTTCTGGACCCTGCTGCTGGCCCTGGTGCCGCAACTCATCGGCCACACCAGCCTCAACTACGCGGTCAAGTACCTCGCCCCTACGGTGGTGGCGACCATCTTCCTGCTCGAGCCCATCGGCTCGGCCGCCCTAGCCCTGCTCCTGTTCCGCGAGGTCCCCACCGCCCTCACCGCCGCCGGCGCCGTCGTCCTCCTGCTGGGCGTCGGCCTGGCGAGCTATGGGAGGCGGCCGCGCCGCGTCCGGCGCGGCCCCTCTGATTAAACGACCATGGGATACTGGAGGCAAGAATCAACAGCAGGGGTCACAGGCGGCTGGCGCGGGGGGTGTTATCCTTGAGAGATGAACCGGGCCACTAGAAATGGCGCGGAAAATTTGCTAGACTGGTGCACGTGATTGTGACTGCACCCCTGACACTTGGACCAGCACAACAGCGTAGCCCTACGAAAACGTCAGAAACCTAGCCGCCTGGGAGCAATCCTTGGTGGCCTCGTTGTTTTTGACCTGGCGATAAATCCCGAAGGGAGAACTATTTTGAAAGACATTCAGCGCGGATACAAGAGTGGTGACCAGGTCGTCCTGCCGCCTTACGGCGTCGGCGTCGTCGCCGGCACGACCATGAGGACGATCGCCGGCAGCGACAACCAGTACTATCAGGTCGACTTCCCCAACGGGACCTCGCGGGCCTACGTCCCCGTCGCCGCGCCTCAGGTCGCGGGCCTGCGCCCCGCCCTCACCGCCGAAGAGGTGCAAAGCGTCTTGGAGCGTTTGCAGAACGGCCGCATCAACCTGCCCAAGCAGTGGGCCGCCCGCCACCGCCGCGTCACCGAGATCTTGGCTTCGGGCGACCCCTATCAGATCGCCACCCTGGGCAGCGAGTTGCGCCGCTGGGACTTGGAGCGCGGCCTGCCCGACTTAGACCGCCAGGCTTACCGCCGCGCCCTGCGCCTCTTGGCCGGCGAGTTCAGCGCTGTTTTGGGCATCAGCCAGCAGGACGCCCGCGCCATGATGGACGCCGGCGACGAGAACGAGATCAACTAGGTCCTTCCGTTTACCGAGAGCCGGGGCTGTCCCGGCTCTTTTTTTCCGCCGCGCGTGCCTGCTCCAGATAGCGCAACACGGTGGCGTAAGCGGCGTAATCGTCGATGGGGCGCGGCGGCGACCACAGCCCCTTGGGTAGCAGCCGCATCCACAAGGCCGGCGGGTGGTCGCGGAAGTAGAGCCCGCGCGCCTCGAGCGTGGTGTTCCGCTCGTCCACCACCGCAAAGGGCAGGCCTCGCTCGCCCAGGACCCTTTGAACCCGGGCCGTGCCCGTACCGTCTCCTACCAGGATGTGTGCCCCTCGCGGAAAGGGATAGACGGCGAGCTCGTCGAAGAGGATGATCTCGGCGCGCTCGAGCACGCCCCTGTCATCCACATGGGCGACGCCGAGGTTTCTGCCGGGGTCGAGGCCGATGAACCTTCCAGGGACGCTCGTGTTCGGTGTCTTCAGCATCTTGACGAACTTGCCTTGACGGAACACTAGGCCTTGCCTTGACGAAACACTAGGCGCGCCTAGGCTCCCTGGGGGATAAGGCAAAGGTCGCCAAGGAGCCCGCCGCTAAGCCGCCCAGCGGCAAGTAGACGACGAGGAGCAGGCCGAGCCGCAAAGGGTAGACGGGCGCGCTGCCGGCCATCACCAGCAGCAGCGCGAACCAGGCGGGCGCGGCCAAGAGCCCCCCCAACAGGAGCGCGGCCGACAGCGCCCGGCCCTTGCCGCCGCGCCGGGCGCTCAGGACAGCGCTCAGCAGCGCTAGCGGTAACAGGGCCAGGGCCAGAGACTGCAAACCCTGCCCGAGGAGGACGCTTACGCCCTCACGCGGCGAGGCGACGAGCGCGAACAGCCCGCCGAGCAGGAGGACAAGACCGGCTTGCAGCAAGAAGGCGGCGGCGTAAGCGATCAGCAGACCGTGGCGCGCCTCCGCCAACGTCGGCTCCTTGGCGCTGAGAAAGTTGCGGGCGCGCTCGAGCACACCCCACTTTAACGCAGGCGGCTAACGCAGGCGGGCAGGCCGCTGTGCTAGCCTCTAGGGATGAAGCTCCGCTCGACCTGCCCGCTCGACTGCCCCGACGCCTGCGCACTGCTGATGACCGTGGAGGACGGCCGGGTTACCAAGCTCGAGGGCAACCCCGGCCACCCCGTCACCAAGGGCTTCGCCTGCGTCAAGACCGTTCACTACCCCGCGCGCCAGAACCACAAAGACCGTCTCAGACAGCCGCTGAAGCGCCTGGGCGACAAGGGTGAAGGCCGCTTCGAGCGGGTCTCCTGGGACGAGGCCTTGGACGACGTCGCCACCAGGCTGGGGGAGGTGGTGAGGGCGCACGGCGGCGAGGCCGTCCTGCCCTACTCCTACGCGGGCACGATGGGTCTGATGGAGCGCGACCACCCGCTGGCCTTTTTCCGGGCCCTGGGCGCCTCGGAGCTCGATTGGACCATCTGCGCGGCCACCGGCGCGGCGGGCTGGGAGGTCAACTACGGCCCCGGCATGCTCGCGACCGACCCCGAGGACCTGCCCCATGCAGAGTACGTCATCCTCTGGGGCATCAACTCCTTGCGCTCGAACGTCCACCTGACACCGCAACTGAAGGCCGCCCGCCGCGGCGGCGCGCACATCCTCCACATCGACCCCTACCGCAACGAGACGAGCCGGTTCGCCGACGAGCACTGGCCTGTGCGGGTGGGAACGGACGCGGCCCTGGCCCTCTCGATGGGCCATGTGATTCTTTCGGAGGGCCTGGAGGACAAGGCCTACTTGGGGAGAACCGCCAACGACCTGACCGCCTATCGCCGGGCCTGCGCCGAGTGGCCGCCTGAACGCGCCGGCGCCTTCTGCGGCGTTCCCGCCGATAGCATCGTCCGCGCCGCCAGAGACTTCGCCAAGGCGGGCGCGGGCTATATCCGCATCGGCTACGGCATGAGCCGCAACGAAGGCGGCGGCAACGCCACTCGCGCCATCACCCTCCTGCCCGCCCTGACGGGCGCCTGGCGGCACCGGGGCGGCGGCGGCGCGCTCTCCACGAGCGGCGCGTTCGCGCTCAACACCAGACGTTACGCGGGCGCGCACCTGCTCAGGCCGGGCGTCAGGCACCTCAACCAGAACAAGTTGGCCTCGGCGCTCGAGCTCACGGAAAACCCCGTCAAGGCGCTCGTCGTCTTCAACTCGAACCCTGCGGCGGTGGCGCCCGACTCGAGCCGCGTCCGGGCGGGCCTAGCGCGCGAGGACCTCTTCACGGTGGTGCTCGAGCACTTTCAGACCGACACCGCCGACTACGCCGACTACCTGCTGCCCGCCACCACCTTTTTGGAGCACCCCGACCTCTACACCGCCTACGGCCACTACCACCTCCAGTGGGCCGAGCCGGTGGTCGCGCCGCTGGCGGAGGCGAAGCCAAACAGCTGGGTCTTCCGGGAGTTGGCGAAGCGTCTAGGGCTCGAGGACGAGGCCCTCTACTGGCATGCGGAGGAGGTCGCCCGCGACCTCCTGGACAGCGACCACCCCTGGCTTACGGGCCTCTCCTTCGAGCGCCTGCGGGAGGCGCGCAGCCTTAAACTCGCGCTCCCCGAGGATTTCCGGCCCTACGCAAGCGGCAGCCATTACCCCGACGGCAAGATTCGCTTCTCACCGCCGCCACGCCAGCTCGACTTCGAGGAGAGGCTGTCCGAACACTATCCCCTGCGCATGATCACCCCGCCGGGCTCACACCTCTTGAACACCAGCATGGGCAATATCGAGGCGCTGCTGAAGGCCGCCGGGGGCGAGCCGCAGGTCCTCGTCCACCCTCGGGACGCGGCCAGGGCGGGCGTCCAGCACGGCGAGCGCTGCCGGTTAACCAGTGCGCGCGGCAGCATCCTGCGCAAGGTAATCGTCTCCGCGGACACCTACGAGGGCTGTCTCATCGCCCTCGGCCAGTGGTGGCCCAAACTGGCACCCGACGGCAAGTCCTTGAACGACCTGACCAGCGAGCGCCTCACCGACTTGGGCGGCGGCAGCACCTTCGGCAACATGGCGGTGCGCGTAGAGCCCGCGCAGAGGCTCGAGACCGCCGCGGACTAGACGCCCGGGGCCCCGATACCCGCATCCTCGCCTAGTCCCAGCTCACGCTCGAGCCCTCCATGCCCTTGCGCACCCGCAAGCGGGCGGGCAGGCGCTCGCTAAGCGAGGTGACGTGGGTGATGATGCCCACCAGGCGGCCCTGCCGCGTCAAGGATTCGAGCACCCGCGCGACGGCCTCGAGCGTTTCGCTGTCCAGGGTGCCGAAGCCCTCATCGAGAAAGAGCGCGCCCAGCGAGGTATTGGCGGCGACGGTGTCGGAGAGGGCCAGCGCCAGGGCCAGGCTGGCGATAAAGGTCTCGCCGCCCGAGAGGGTCTTGGCGCTGCGGAACTCGCCGCTGTGCCAGGCGTCGCGGATGAAGTAGTCGTCGTCCCTGTAGCGCAGGTCGTAGCGCCCCTCGGTCACCTCACCGATGATCCGCGAGGCGCGCAGGGCCAGCTTGCTCTGCACCCGCAAGAGCAGGTAGGCAGGAAAGCGGTTGCCCTGCAAGTCGAGGCTGAGCTGGCGGTAGGTATCGTAGACCTCCACCAGGCCTCTGGCCCGGGCGCGCAACTCGCGCGCCCGCTCGATCTGCGCCTGCACCCGCATTGCCTCGCCCTCGGCGGCGCCGGAGCGGCGCTGCAGCGCCTCCTGCTCCTCTTCGAGCGCCGCCTTCTGCCCCGCCAGGCTCTCGTAGCGCGCCTCGTCGAGGCTTCGGCCAGCCAGTTTGGCCTCGAGCTCGACCGCCTTGCGCTCGGCGAGCTGCCGCGCCGTCTCATGGGCCGCGATGCGGCCCTTGAGCGCGCGCTGCTCACCCTCCTTGCGGACGGCTTGGCGCAGGGCCGCGGGCGCGGCAAAACCCGCCCGCGCCAGCGCCGACGCGAGGACCGCCCCGGCCTCCTCGAGCTCCTCTTCCGCCTCCGCCACCTGTCGCGCCCGCAAGGCCGCCCCCGACTCGAGCCCCTGCAACGCCGCCTGGGCCCGTCCCTGCCGCTCGCGCGCGACTTTTAGCGCTTCCTCCAAGCGTCTTCGGGTGGCGGCGAGTTCGCCTGGCGCCCGCCCCAAGTCGAGCCCCTGCGCCTCGCGCCGAATCCCCTGGGCCAGGCTGGCGAGGAGGTGAAGCCGGCCCTCCTCGAGACGCTCCTTGATCCGCCGCACGTCGCTCGTCTTGAAGCGGGCAAAAGCGGCCTCGAGTTCGCCCGTCTCCCGGCAGCGCCGCGCTACCTGCTCGTTCAGGCGCTCCTCCTGTCCCACCGCGTCAGCCACACGGCTCTCCTGCGCCCTCAGCTGCGCCTGGACCGTTCGGCACTCGTCGCGCAGCCCTTCGAGCAGCCGCTGCGCCTCGTCCCGCCGCCGCTTGAGCTCCTCGAGCCGGCTGGCGCGCGGTGGCGGCAGAGCGGTCACCGCCTGCTCGCACACGGGACAGGCCTCGCCGACACGGAGGTGTGGGCGCAAGGCCGCCGCCCGGTCGCTCACCACCGCCCGCTCGTGATCCGCCTCGAGCCTCTCGAAAGCCGGCTTGACCTCGAGCCCCCGGGCGGTCAGCCTCTCGAGCGTCTCGCGCATGCCCCTCAGCGCCTCTCGCGCCGCGGCGGCCGCCCGCTCCGCTTCGGCGAGGGCCTGCTCCGCCTCCCGGCGCTCGCGCTGGGCGCTCTCGAGCGCCGGGAGCTGCGCCTTGAACGTCTGCAGGCTGTCCCAGCTCTCATCGCTGTAGACGACGCCGGGCTTGGCGCGGTCCGCCAGCTCCAGCGTCCCGCCGCGCGCCCCGAGCTGCGCCAGGCGCGGCTTCAGCGCGGCCAGCGCCTCGAGCTGCGCCGCAATCCGCGGCAGCGCCTCCGCATCCGTCTGGGCCTGCGCCAAGGCCGCCCCGGCCGCGGCGGCCTCCTTGCCCGCCAGCTCCAGCGCCCTCTCGTGCTCGGCCCACTCCCCTCTGTAGCGAGCCAGCTTGTTTCGCTGCCCCTCCGTCCGCTCGAGTTGCGGCAGGATAAGCTCGGCCCGCTGCGCTTGCTCGAGCGCCCCTTTGTCACCGCGGTAGGCATCCTCTTGGCTGGTCAGCGCCTCGAGCTGCCGCTCCACCTTGGCCCGCTCCGACACCAGGACTTTGAGCTCCTCGAGACCGGCGAGTTCTTCGGCCAGCGCCCGGCGGCCGCGCTCGAGCTCGCCCCGACGCGTTGCCAGCGCGGCCAGCTCGTCCTTGAGCGCCCGCAGCCGTTCCTGCGTCGCCCCCCCGTAGTCCTGGGCGAGGCGCTCCGAGATGCCCTTTTGCTCGGCCTCGGCGTCGCGGGCGCGCTGGCCCGCTTCCTTCTGCATCGCCTTTACCCGGTCGAGCCCCAGCAGCTTGATGAGCAGCTCGTTTCTTTTGCTCCTGTCGCCGCGCAGAAACTCGTCAAAGGCGCCCTGAGGCAGCATGACCGCGCGGGTGAAGCCCTCGTAGTCGAGCCCGACGATGCTCTCGAGCTTGTCCTTGGCCTCCTTGATCTTGTCGCTCTCGGGAAGCTGTTTCCAGTCCTTGCCGACGAGCTTGGCGACGCGAACCTGCGACTCGAGCTTCTTGCCTTTCCTCTCCAGGAGGCGCGCCACCCGGTAGGCCTGGCCTCCGGCCACCTCGAACTCGAAGTTGACGTACATCTGGCCGAGGCCGGGGCTGAGGAGCACGTCGAGCCCTTTGCCGCCGAGCCGCGGCGTCTGGCCGTAGAGCGCGTAGATCATGGCGTCTAGGAGCGTGGACTTGCCCGCGCCCGTCGGCCCCTCGATGGCGAAGAGCGAGAGGTCGTCGAAGCTCACGCGGGCGGGCTCGCGAAAGCAGGTGAAGCCGGAGAGCTCGAGCTTGAGCGGCTTCAGGAGCTGACCTCGGCGGACAGTTCGGCGGACAGTTCGGCGGACAGTTCGGCGGGCTCTTGGGACTCGGGCTCCTCGTGGTCGACGCTGTCGTAGAGCTCGCCGAAGGCCCTTCTCAGCTCGTCCGGCAGGGGCTGGCCGCGCTGCTCGTGGTAGAACTGGGCGTAGCTCTCGCCAAGGCCGAGCGCCTCGTGGTCCACGCCGCCCATCTCCTCCGCGGCCTCGCCAGGCAGCTCGAGCTCGACGGCCAAGACGTTGGGCAAGGTGGCCTTGACGCGGTCCTTGAGGCCGGGCAGGGGGCGCTCCAAGGCGAGCCTCAGCTTGAGCCAACCGCCCCAGTCGGCGAGCTCGCCCGTCCGGCGCTCGAGGGCGTCTAAGTCGAGCCTGACGTTCTTGAGCCGGCGGCCCGCCTGGATGTGGTGCTCCTTGACCAGCCTGGTGGGCTCGCCCGCCTTGGCCTCTACGATATAGGCGTACTTCTTGTCGGCCCCCTCGCCGAAGTCGAGCTGGATGACGCTGCCCGCGTACCTGCCGCCGTAGTCGGGATAGCCCTGGATGGTCTGCGGCTTGTGGATGTGCCCGAGCGCCACGTAGGTGCAGTTCGCCGGAAAGAGATCGGGGCTCAGGGTATAGGCTTCGGAGCAGTGAAACTGGTACTCGGAGTTGGCCAGGGTCGCGCCGTTCATGGTGGTGTGCATGAGCAGGAGGTTGACGGAATCGTTGTCGAAAGCCTGGGTGAGGTTGGCGACGAGCCTGCGCATGCCCTCGGCGTAACGCTGCCGCCAGGCGCCAGGGTCGCCGCCCAGAAGCTCGGCCACCCGGACCAGGCGCCGCTCCGACACGAAGGGCAGGGCGGCGATCCGCGCGACCTCCCTTCCCAGGCCGAGCGAAAAGGCGCCGCCCTGCCCCGCCACCTTGGCCTCGCCAAAGGCGTGGACCTGGGCCAGTTTCAAAATCCCGCCCACCGCGTCCAGGCGGCCCGGCGAGTCGTGATTGCCGGCGATGACCACGCTAGGGATGCCCGCGCGCCCCGTGGTCAGGAAAAACTCGTAAACGGCCTCCTCGGCCTCGGGACCCGGGCGCTTGCTGTC
>JALZLY010000029.1 GCA_030858465.1 Deinococcota bacterium | reverse complement strand
CATCAGCAAAGCCTTACGGCTGGCTGCTGATGCTGACGGCTGAACGCTCCATCTCGGAGGTCACCATCAGCTTCTTCAACGGCAAGCGCCTACCCGCCGCCGCCTTCAAGCTCGACAGCGAGCGGCTGCGCACGGGCTGGTACAGCGACAAATACTTCAACAACATCCTCCGCACCTTGGAGGGCAGCCGCCAGGACGGCGAAGCGCTCATCCCCGGTTACCGCCCCGGCGAGGCGGTCGTCGAGATGCAGTTCTTCACCCGGCGCCGGCCGCGCAGCCTGGCCGTGGGCGTGGACAAGGCCTTGGCGATCTTGAAGGAGGCGACGGGCTGCCAGCAGGACGGCACCTTCGTCTCGCGCTGGGAGGCGCTCGAGGTCGAGGCGGTCCACGACGGCAGCTGGCTGCACTACGACGGCGAGCCGATGGAGGTGCCGCCCGCCCTCAAGGTGCGCGGCAGATACGCCGACTTCGCCGTCCTGGAGACGCCCATCCTGGGCATCTTGAGCCGCGGGACGCGCATCGCCACCAACGTCTACGAGGTCCTGAAGGCCGCGCGCGGCAAGCCGGTGCTGTTCTTCCCGGCCCGCTTCGACGCCCACGAGATCCAGGCGGCGGACGGCTACGCCTACCAAATCGCCGTCGAGCGCTACCGCCACGACTTCGGCCGCGGGCCCGACGCCCTGGTCAGCACCGACGCCCAGGGCGACTGGTGGGGCGGCGCGGGCGGCGGCACGGTCGCCCACGCCCTCATCGCTGCCTATCTCGGCGACACCGCCGCGGCCATGCTCGCCTACGCCCGTTTTGTTCCCCCCGAGGTGCCGCGCATCGCCCTGGTGGACTTCAACAACGACTGCGTCGGCGACAGCCTGGCGGTCGCCGAGACGCTCTGGGACGAGTTCGCCCACCACTACGCGGCGGGTAGTCGCAGCGAGGCCGAGCGCTACCGCCTGCACGGCGTCCGGCCCGACACGGCCGGCTCGCTCCGCGACGAGAGCGTCACCCCCCTGGGCGACCCCAAGCTCGACTTCGGCGTCAACCCGCGCCTGGTCTTCAACCTGCGCCGGGCGCTCGACGAGGCGCCCCTGCGCTGGCGGGTGCCGAGCGGCTTGGAGGAGGTCGCCCAGAGCTACGCCCGCGGCGTCAAGATCGTCGCGACCGGCGGCTTCTCGGCCGAGCGCATCGCGCAGTTCGAAGGGCTCAAGGTGCCCGTCGACGCCTACGGCGTGGGCAGCAGCCTCTTCTCCAACTCGAATAAGGAGGGCACCAACAACGACTTCACCGCCGACGTGGTGAGAGCCAAAATCAACGGCGGCTGGCGGAACGTCGCCAAGGTGGGCCGGCAACCCAACGACAACCCGCAGCTCGAGCCCGTCGACCTGAGCCTGTTGTAGGGAAGGATTTAGGGAAGGCGCTTCGGGAGTTGACATCCCCTCTTGCTAACTATATAGTCATGCAAGTATCTTACTGTGCAAGGTAAAGGGGATGGGTATGAACCGGCAGCTCAAGCAGGGCACCTTGGACATCGTCTTGCTATCGATCCTGGAAGGGGACGCGCGCTACGGCCTGGAGATCCTCAAGGAGGTCAACCTGCGCACCGACGGCGCCTTCGACTTCCGCGAGGGCAGCCTCTATCCCGCCCTGCACCGCCTGGTCAAGGCGGGCTGGGTCGAGACCTTCTGGCAGGACAGCAGCGCGGGCGGCGCACCGCGCAAGTACTACAGCCTCACCGACGAGGGAAGAAAGACCGGTGAAAGGAAAAAGGCTGAGTGGCAGGCCCTGCGCAAGGCGCTCGACGCGATCTTGAACCCGTTTGGCTCGAGGCTAAGGGGGAAGGTGTAGATGGCCTCTCCCGCCGACCGCTACATCCGCCAGGTGACGCAGGGACTGCTGCCTAGGAAGCGCATCGACACCGCCGCCGAGCTGCGGGTCCACCTGAACGGCCGCGCCAGGGAGCTGATGCTCGAGGGCTTCAGCAGAGAGGAGGCCGAACACTTGGCCGTCATGGGCATGGGGCCGCCCGCAAGCGTCAACCGCAGGTTTTTGGGCCACCTCTTCACCGCGCCCCTCGGCTGGCTGACGGTCGTCGTCTTGGTGCTGGGCGGTACAGGCTGGTGGGTGGCGCAGGCGCTCTCTTCGTCGCCTGCGGTACCGGTGCCGCAGATTGCGACGACGCCGCTGGCCTTCGAGGATGTCCTTCCGTTTATCGGCAATGTTGAGGTCCTGTCGCTCGAGCTGACCGACGAGGTGCGGGAGGTTCGTGTCCGCGCGTCCGTGGCTTCTCAAAGCATAGGCGGCTTCAGCAGGATAGGCAGGGCCTACCCGCCGAATCCCCACCACGACAACCACCTCCGCCTCATCGTCGGCTTTCCGGCCGCGCCTCTCTGGTCGTGCCCCGACGGCGGCACTCCCGTCCTTGTCGGCTTCGTGGGGTTCTATAGCCGGACTTGCTATCCCATCGACATGGAAAACCGTGGCAGCGCTTGGGATCGTCTGAACATTGGGGAGGACGGGCGCGTCGTCGACCCTCGAGAACTCGAGCTCAACGCCTGGACGCCCGTCTTGCTGTACCGGCCTAGCCGCGAGCCCTGGAGCGGTGAGATTTCCACCGATCCGGAGGACTGGCTGATCATCTCTTTGTGGGTAGGTGACCAGTCGCTGACGGGCGGCAACGAACCCGAAGAACCCAGCCTGGACGCGCTGCTGGCTCATCCTTCGCTCGAGGGCTTCGTCCGCTAAGCAAAAAATGGACCCTGTGTGGGAAGCACGGGGTCCTCATGGCAGGCGAACTTTGCGTGGGAGCACAAAGCTCGAAAGAGAAGTGGAGGTGAGGAATGGGAGATTGCCTCAGATCCAAAGATCATTATGGTGCTTTTAGGCCCGTTGCGACGGTTATACATCACATTTAGAGCGCCAGGGCGCGAAGGTGAGAAGGGCTAGGGCAGAATGAGGTGGCTGTCGCCGAACTCGTGCCAGAGGTAGCCCGCCCGGACGGCCTCGGCGTAGGCCTCTTGAATCACCGCCCTGCCGGCGACGGCGCAGAGCATGGCCAGGTGGCTGGCGCGAGGGTCGTGGAGGCCGGTGAGGAGGCCGTTCACCACCCTGACCTCCCGGCCGGGGCGCAGGTAGAGCCGGGTGAAGCCGCGCCTGGCTGTAACCCCTCGGCCGTTCCAGGAAGCCTCGAGCGCCCGGACCACGGTCGTGCCCACGGCGACGACCCGCCGCCCCTCCGCTTTGGCGGTGTTCACCGCTTCCGCCGTGGCCGCGGGCACCGCGAAGGGCTCGGGATAGAGCGTCTGCGCCCCCAGGTCACCGCTCAGCTCCAGGCTAGAGACGCCGGTGTGCAGGGTGACGGTGGCGAGCCGCACGCCGCGCGCCCGCAGGCTGGCCAGGACGCGGAGCGTGAAGGGCCGGGCCGCTGAGGGCATCTCGGCGCTGCCGGGCAGGCGCGCGAAGTGCGTCTGGTAGTGCTCGAGGGGGTAGGCTTCCCGCAGGTAGCCGTAGCGGATGGGCTCGCCATGCCTCCGCATGGCCGCTGTCACGTCGCCATTCAAACTCACGAAGAGGAGGCGCGGCAGGCCGGGATAGGCCCTGACGACGCGAGAACAGAGCCCGGCGGCGGTGAAGGCGTCGCCCGCCCGCAGCGGCAGGGGTCCGGGCTGGCCGGGGCTCCAGCGCGGCTCGGCCAGCCACAGCCCGCCGCCGTAGTCGGTCGAGAGGTTGAGGATGAAGGGCCCGGCGCTGCCTTCGGCGGGCAGGCTGGCCGCCAGGGTGGCGCTGTCGTTGACGATCAGCAGGTCGCCAGGGGTGAGGTAGTCGGCCAGATCGCGGAAGGTCGCGTGGTGATGCCCCTGCCCGCTACTCACCAAGAGGCGCACCTCGTCGCGCCTCAGGCCTCTAGCCTCGGGCGGAGCGCTGGCCTGCAACTGGGCGGGCCGCCCGAAGTCGAGCTCGGTGACGTTCACATCTCCACCAGCGTCCAGGTCTCGGCTTGGGCCGCGAAACGCTGCCCGTTCACGTCCTGGGGCCTCTGCCCCAGGAGCCAGGCCCAAAAGGGCAGCGTGACCTCGGGCAGCGGCCGGTCGGAGATGTCCTCACCGGGAAAGGCGGCCCCGTGCATGGCGGTGCGCAGGTCGCCGGGGTCCACGCCGACCGCGCTCACGCCTCTGTCTTGGAGCTCGTTCGCCAGTGTCTTGGTGACGAGGTCCAAGGCGGCCTTGCTCGAGCCGTAGCCGCCCCAACTCGGATAGCCGCCCAAGGCGGCATCGCTCGACACGTTGACGACCAGGCCCCGCTTCGCCTCGAGCAGGGGAAGCGCCTCCTGGACGAGCGCCAGCGGCGCCAGCAGGTTGACCTCGAGCACCCCCCTCAGCGCCTCCAAGGGGTAGTCGGCGAGCGGCGGCAGCGGCGTGGGGCCGAGCGCGGAGGCGTTGTTGACGAGCAGGTCGAGGCCGCCCAGAGTGCGGGCAGCTTCGCTAAGCTCCCGGCGGTGGGAGGCGTCGGCCACGTCGCCCGCCAGGCTGAGCACGGTTCCCGCTCCCTTGAGGGTTTGCGCGCTGGCCTCGAGCGCATTCTCCTTTCGGGCGGTGAGGATGAGGCCGTAGCCTTGGCCGGCCAGGAAACGGGCCAGGGTATAGCCCAGGCCGCGGCTGGCGCCGGTGATGAGGGCGGTTCTGGTCATCGATCCTCCTTGTCTAACTTGTCTAAGTTCTCGCCCGCGTGCAGGCGCAGGGCGATGCGGTAGGTTTGGGTGGTGGCGCGGTCGGTGGGCGCGTGCCCGGCGAGGTAGCGCGCTACGGCGACGAGAACGTCGGGCGCCAGATCGGGACGGTGGGTGTTCAGTTCGTGGTAGAGCTGGACGCCGGCCTCGAGCAGCTGATACGAGTGAAACTCGCCGTCTTCGCGCAAGAGGGTGTGCGCCAGTGTCCGCACCAGCCCGGTGTCGGGGTGGCCGAGGCGCAGGTAACGGTAGCTCACTGCCGCGGCTTCCTCGACCCGTTGCCGCTCGTCGGTGAGCTCGAGCAGGCGCTCAAGCAATGCCTCCGCCTCCGCCGGCAGGTCGGCGACGGTCTCGTCATCCGGCAACCGCGCCGCCGGGGCGTTGAGAAAACGGTTGAGGTAAAGGTGCATGGCGGCGTGCCAGAGGCCCCGCGCGCCCTCCAACGACGGCGCCCGCTTGAGGAGCTGGTGGGTGGCGTTGGCGCTCGTGAAGGTATGAAGGACGGCGATCCAGTCGGAGAACTCGTTGGCGGTGTGAAAGCGCGCGACGCGCAGGGCGGCGGCGTAGGAGAGCGCCAGCGACACGTCGGTCAGCCCCGCCCCGTCTCGCAGCGTCCGCGCGAGGCCTTCGGCGCTGGCCCTCGGGTCATCGCCGAGCAGGGTGATGACGAGGGCGTCGAAGGCGTCTTTCGGGAGGCCGCTACGGTGAACGTCGCCCATGAGCCTGCCGCCGAGCAGTTCGGCAAAAATCGGCTCGAGGATAGCCGCAAGGTCCACGGGATGCCGCCAGCTGCTCGTCTCCTCCATCCTCGTCACCGCGGTCAGGGCCGGCACCAGGCTGGGCAGGATGCGCTCCGCCTCCTGCCAGCCGATAACGTCCAGAAGCTCGAAGGCCTTGTTGACGAAGTCGATGCTGTGGCCGCCGTCCAAATAGGAGTGGTCGGTGACGGCGCTGAAGAGCATGTCGGCCAGTTCAGCAGATCCCTGCCCAAGCTCGAGCGCCGTCAGCATCACCCGCTCGACCCCGCCCTGGTCGCGCACCTCGGCGAACCGGCGCAGCCAGGGCTTGAGCCTCGCGGGCTCGAGATCGCCTGTCGGCAGGGGCCCCGTGGCGAAGTGCGGGGGCTGCCCGGCTACGTTGCCGGCGACGTGGACGAGGCCGTGATAGAGCGCCAAGGGCCGGTCCTCCTCGCTGAGCCGCGGCAAGAGATTGCCCATCGCCGTCAAGATGGTGAGGCCGTCGCGCCAGCCGGCGTCCCGCCCCGCCGCGCCGAAGACGCCGCCGCCGCGCAGAACCTCGCTCGCCTCCACGCCGTGGTCGTTTAGGCTGAGGACGGCTTTGGCCAGCACCAGCAAGATGGTCTGCTCGAGACCGCCCTTCAGCCTGCCTTTCTGGTAGGCGACCTCGTCGCGTTGCGGGCTGGGATCGAGCCAAATCTCCTCGCCGTGTACTTGGATGGGGTAGACGCGCACGTCGTCGGCGAAGAGGTCGAAGGTACCGCCCGAGCAGAGCTCGAAGCGGGCGTGGTGCCAGTGGCAGGTGAGGATACCGTCCGCGACGCTGCCCCTGTTCAAGGGAAAGCCCATGTGTGGGCAGCGCGGGTCGGTGGCGTAGACGCGCCCCTGGTGCCTGACCAGCAGAACGCTCCGGCGTCCGAGCTGGACGACCTTCATGCCGTTTTTGAGATCGCGCAGGCTGGCGACGCGGACGAAGGTGGTCGGGGTCTCCATCATGGCTTAGCAGGCGGTGCAGGGCCGGTCACTTGGCGCGGCGGCGCGT
>JALZLY010000028.1 GCA_030858465.1 Deinococcota bacterium | reverse complement strand
CTTCCTTCCACGCTGCTCTGTTGCGCGCCCTGCCAATGGTTGCGGAGCAGCCGAACTCGTTTTACGAGGTGTTCGAACGGGAACTGCTGGGCAGCGACATTCCCACCGCGGAAGCGTGGCTGCACCTAGCTGGGAAGCGCTCCCTGCTTAGTCGCCTGCTGGTGGTGATGGACGGTGAGGTGAGGGTCACCTGGGTGGCGGATGCAGAGGACACCTCAGGCGTTGCGGAGCGGGCAGGGGAGAGCAACCCTGCTCAAACACCCCTGAAGAAGGCGTGAACACCACACTCGAGCATGTCATCTGTTGAAGCGCTCGAGGCCCTTTCAAGAGCAACCCCGTAAAATCGCCTTTAAGGCCCCTCGAGCTTCTCTTGAGGGTAAAAGTACCTGGGTGATTCAGCCTTCAGGATCCTCTTTACGGCCCCACGACCGCACCACCTGCCGCGTCGCGTCCTTGGCCCTTTTGGCGTAGGTGCGGGCGGTATCGAGTTGGCTGTGCCGCAAGTGATCCGCCACCAGCACGATGTCGCCGGTGTCTTGGTACATCTGCGTGCCCGCGGCGTGCCGCAGCCCGTGCACCTCACGCCCCTGGTACGGCACCGCAGCGCGCGCGCACAGCCCCTTGAAGCGCTCGCGGATCGTCAACTCCCGCCACGGCAACACGAAACTCGCGTCCCTGGCTCCTGTCTTGGTGAGGTAACGTTTGCGCCCCTCGGGCCTGCCCTTGAGGCGCGTCAGAGCCTCCGCCAGCCCCTCGCTCAAGGCCACGGCAGCGCGCTTGCGCCCCTTGCCCAGGATCACCAGCTCGCCCTCCTCGAGCCTGACGTGCCGCCACCTGAGCTTCGCCATCTCGTGCACCCGCAGGCCGGCGTGGGCACCCAAGAGCACGATCACTTCCTCGGCGGGGTCGTCAGCGACCTTTAGGAGCTTCTTTAGGTGCGCGGCGGTGTAGTGCTTGCGCTTGTCCTCCGGCGCGCGGTCTTGCGACCCCACCCGCACATGCTCGAAGGGATTGGCGTCCGTCACCCCGGCGTAACGCAAGGCGTTGTAGAGCAGCTTGCCGGCGGCCAAACGCACCGAGATGGCGCTCCTGGAGTAACCGGCGCCCTCGCCTTCACGCTCCCGCTCGCTTGTCTCGAGCGCGAGGCGCTTGTTGGGTGGTTCATGCAGGCGTTCGACCTGGAGTCTGGAGACGTAGTCGTTGCCGGCGTTGCGGTGGGGCTTGAGGAGGTTTTCGCCTTGCCAGAGCTCGAGCAGGTCGAGGACGTAACGGTGGTACTTGCGGAGGGTTTCCTTGCTGACCTGTTGCTTTTTGGCTCCGGTAGCCCGGAGGTAGGCTTCAACGTAGCTCCATAGCACCTCCCAGTCCCTGGCTTGTAGGGTCTTGAGGACCTCCAGGCGGAGCTGTTCGTCGGAGAGGCTCATCCATAATCGGGTGGCGTAGTAGGGTGTGGCACGATAGTGGTCTAGGGTCATGCGGTTCCTCCAAGCTCGAGTCGATGATAAAGCTCTCATGAACATTGATGTTGATGGACTAAAGTTAATCCATTTTAAAAACGCAGTTAACATTAGTAAAAATACTGCATAAAGCCTACCATCTTTGTATCAAATATATTTGCGGTAAGAGCTGTTCCCGCTATTTACGATGAGCATAGCAACCGACGAGGCCAAGATGAAGCAATTATTTCACAGTACGGCTACCTGTGGATTTTGTGATAACCGTTCCATAATATACCTAAATGGCAATACGCAATACTTCTCCAAAGCTGTAAATAAGGATAAACTGAACCACTTCTGGTCGATGTTAACAACTAACAGATTGCTTGCAAGTTGGACCAAACTGAAATCTAGCATATATCATGTACTTGGAGATATAATGCTGTATGGAAAACCTTCAATCGCAAAACATCAGGTTCGACGCGCAAGGCCGGGCGCTGATTCCCAAAAGCATGCGGGACGCGCTACACATAGCAAATGGTGATGAAGCAATCGGATGGCTCGAGGACGGCAGGCTGGTGCTCGAGCCTCGAAAGGTTCTACTCGAACGGTTGCAATCCCGCTACGCCGACATCGAGGCGAGTTTGGCCGACGAGCTGATCGAAGAGCGGCGCGAAGAGGCACAACGTGAGTCGCCGTGAGGTCATGGACGCCTCGGCGGTACTGGCGTTGTTGCAGCGCGAAGCGGGAGCTGAAACCGTCGAGCTTCGCGGGGCGGTCATGAACAGCGTCAATTTCGCCGAAGTGGTTCAGAAGTCCGTGGCGCGGCAACGGCCTGTCGACACCCTGCTTCACGAGCTGGCCTTGCTTGGCCTCAGCGTCACACCGTTCACGCCTCAAGAAGCACAGTTGACCGGAGAGCTGTACGAAAAAACCAGGACGCACGGCCTGTCGCTAGCGGACCGCTGCTGCCTGGCGACGGCGCAGCTTCTAGGCGCTGTGGCGGTAACCGCCGATAGGCAATGGCTCGAGGTTCCCCACGGCGTTGAGGTGCGCAGCATCCGCTAAGCCGTGAGCGACCACATCCCCGCCTCCTCGTTGAGCTTGCTCGAGCGCATCCTCGACTTCGCCACCAGGAACACCAGTGTCATATTTGTCGCTAGGAAGAAGTGATCGCGGTGGCGTCATCCATGGCCCGATGCGCAATTTGGGCCATAGGTAATCCTCGGCAGGGCTGACGCACGACCTAATTTTCGGGACTAAGGGAACAAAAGCTGATTCGGCTTCGGACTTGCAGATCGAAAGAAGCTGCGTCGGCCCTGTAATTCTTGGTGGTGCTGGAGTCCAGCATGAACGATTATGCTAGGATTGGCTGTGTCTTGACAATCCTCACATAGCCTTGAAGCGTCCTCCGGGTTCAACCCGTGCGGCCCAAGTACGGGAGAAAGGGAAGGTACCCAACGTGAAAACCGTGGTTAAGGCTCTGTTCGTTGTGATGGCCCTGGCATTGGGAGGTGCAGCTCTCAGTCAAGGTGGCACTGTCCTCATCTACACTTCCGTCCCACAAGACGTCATCGACGTTCTGCAAGCCGCGTACGAGCGGGACAACCCCGGGTACAGCCTCGACGTGTTCCGCGGCGGCACCTCCGAGATCCTGACGCGCGTGTCCGCCGAACGCCAAGCCGGCGCGATCGCCGCGGACCTCATCTGGGTAGCTGACCCCAGCGAGATCATCGCGCTCAAAGAGGAAGGCCTCCTCCTCGAGCACGTAAGTCCCGAGACGGAAGCGCTCCCCGCTGACTTCCGCGATCCCGACAACCAGTACTTCGCGGGTCGCGTCCTCGGCATCGTCATCGCCTACAACACGCTGATGGTGGATGAAGAGAACCGGCCACGGGGCTGGGGCGACCTGCTCGAGCCGCGCTTCGAGGGCCAAACGGGCTTCCCGACGCCGGCGAACAGCGGCGCGTCGGTGGTGACCATCGCCGCGCTGCTGGGCAGCCCGGAGTTTGGCGAGGCGTTCATTGCTTCTCTTGGCGAGAACGGCATGCGGCAACTGCGCAACAACGGCGAAGCCGCTCAGCTGACCGCCACCGGCGAGATTCAAGCGGCGGTGGGCCTCGACTTCCAGATTCGCGCCCTCAAGGAACAAGGCAGCCCCATCGATTACGTGTACCCCGCGGACGGCGGTGTCTTCATCCCGAGCCCCATCGCGATCTTCAACACCTCCCAGAATCAGGAGACCGCCAGGCATTTCGTGGATTACATCCTCTCCCGGCAGGGTCAGGAGATCCTCGTGCAGGAAGCGAACTTCATTCCCGCGCGCGATGACGTCCAGGGCCCGGAGGGCGCGCCTTCTCCCGACCTCGCCCGACTGGACATCGATCCCGACTTCATCGCGCAAAACAGGGAACGCATCCTCGAGGTTTTCGAGAGCAACATCCGGCCCTAGGCGACCGCCTTGATCGGCCTGTTCGTCCTCGCGCTGGTTCTTTTGGGGGTGCTGGTCGCCTACCCCATGCTCGCCCTGGTGATCACGGCGTTCACTCACCAGGGCGCGTTTAGCGTGCATCACTTCACCACGGCGCTCGCCCAACAACGAAACCTTGACGCCCTCTGGAACAGCCTCTGGATCAGCGTTCTCGCGACGATCGGCGCGACCGTCATCGGCACGGTACTCGCCTGGATTGTCGCCCGTACCGACACGCCCAGCCGCAAAGTCCTGCGTGCGCTGTTCCTGATCCCGTTCCTCATCCCGCCGTTCATCTTCGCGATCAGCGTCCAGCAGCTCCTCGGCCCGATCGGCTACCTCAACCGCTTCTGGCGTGACCTCTTCGGCGTGATCCTCTTCGACGTCAACAGCGCGGCAGGCATCGTCATCGTGCTGGCTCTCGGCTCCTATCCCTTCGTGTACCTCACCATGCTCACGGCCTTTGAGCGCTTGCCGGTCGAGCTCGAGGAAGCCGCGCGCATCAGCGGCGCGACAAAATGGCAGGTCATTGGAAGCGTGACCTTGCCCATGCTCGCGCCGACCATCGGCGCGGGCGCGGTGCTCGCCTTTGTAGCTTCGGTGAGCAACTTCGGGGTGCCGGCGATCCTCGGTTTCAGGCGCGGCATCCAGGTCCTCACCACCCGCATCTATGACGAGATGACGCGCGGCGTGGACGCGGACCGCCTCGCGGTCGCTGCGGCCTTGAGCCTCATCCTCGGTCTCTTTGGTGGCCTCAGTATCCTCCTGCAGAGGCTGCTGGCGGGCCGGCGCAAGTTCACCCTGGTGAGCGGCCGTGGCGGCGCCGGGGACATCACCCGGTTGGGTCGCTTGCGTTGGTCCGTCGCGACGTTTGGTTGGGCCTTCGTGATCCTCACCAGCCTCCTGCCGCTCCTGGCTATTCTCCTCACCAGCTTCTTGCAGGCCCCAGGCGTTCCCCCTTCTCTGGACACGCTGAGCTTCAGGTGGTACGAGCGCCTGCTGCTGGCCAGCCCGCGCATCCAGCAAGCGGCGCTCAACAGTTTCTTCCTGGCGTTCACGGCGGCCACCGTCACAACGCTGCTCGGCCTCGTGCTCGGCTTGCTGATCGAGCGGGTGCGGGTTCCCGGCAGCGGCTTCATCGACTGGCTGGCGACCCTGCCCTACTCGATTCCCGGTACGGTCGTGGCGATCGCGATGATCCTCGCTTGGCTGCAACCCATTCCCCTCTTGGGCTTCAGCATCTACAACACCATCTGGATTCTCCTCGTCGCCTACATCGCCCGTTACCTCGCCTTCGGCCTCAGGGGCTCGGTCGCCGCCTTGCAGCAGATTGGCGAGACGCTCGAGGAGGCCGCCCGGATCAGTGGCGCCACCCGCTGGCAGGCCATTCGTGACGTCCTCTTGCCACTCCTCAGGCCCGCCATGCGCTCAGCTTGGATCCTCGTCTTTATTCCTGCTCTGCAGGAACTCACGCTCAGCGCCCTCCTGGTCGGCCCCAGATCCCAGACGTTAGGCTACGCTGTCTTCAACCTTCAGGACGGGGGGCTAGTCAACCTCGCCGCTGCCCTGTCGGTGGTGATGCTGACGGCACTCGGTCTTGTCACGGTCATCGTTGGGCCGCTCCGCAGTGGTCAGCCGGGAGTCAAATAAGGATGGCGGGCGTTCGCATTGAAAACCTCTCAAAGCACTACGGCCCAACCGTGGCCCTCAAGAGCCTCGACTTGGATATAGCGCCGGGCGAGTGGGTGACGCTCCTGGGGCCGAGCGGCTGCGGCAAGACCACCACCTTGCGGATGATCGGCGGCTTTGCCGCGCCCACCACCGGACGGATCGCGATCGGCGAGCGCGTCGTAAGTGACGCCGAACGAAGGACCATGATCCCCATCGAACGCCGGCAGTTGGGGATGGTCTTCCAGGCGTACGCCGTCTGGCCCCACATGGACGTCTTGGCTAACGTCGCCTACCCCCTCAAGGTGCGCCGCATCGCCCGCAAGGAGTGGGAGAAACGCGCGCTCGAGGCGCTCGCCCAAGTGCACATGGAGGACCTGGCGAGACGCTACCCGCACGAACTCTCCGGTGGTCAGCAGCAGCGGGTCGCCCTAGCTAGGGCGCTCGTCAGCCAACCGGACGTGCTGCTCCTCGATGAGCCCCTCTCGGCTTTGGACGCGCGCCTCAGGGTCGAGCTCCGCACGCTCCTCGCGACGCTCCATAAGGAGACCGGCTTGACGGTGATCTTCGTGACGCACGATCAGGATGAAGCGATCACCCTCTCGGACCGGATCGTCGTCATGAACGAGGGTGAGGTCAGGCAGGTCGGCACGCCACGCGAGGTCTACCACCAGCCGGCGGACGAGTTCGTCGCCCGCTTCATAGGCTCGGGCTCGGTCCTTCCCGTCACCATCCGGAATCATCAGGTGTTCCTGGGGGGTGAAGCTATCGGTCAAACCGAAGGCGAGGACGGTGCGACCGCCATCCTGGTTCGCCCTGAGCGTGTCCGGATGCACGCCGGCGGACGCCTGCAGTGCAGGGTCATGCATGCCTGGTTCAAGGGGGACCACGAACTCGTCCAACTCCAAACGCCTGCTGGGGAACTGCTGGCGCGCTGCACCAAATCCCCTGGTGAGGATACCGTTCGGGTCGATGTGGAGGATTATGTCTTGCTCAGAGCCAACCCTGCCGGATAGGTTTTATCCTGCCAGCGTCCTGATGTGGTCGCGGCCTGTCGCTGAGTTCCTCGAGGCGGTCGCCAGGCGGGGCTTTTCGGGTGCTGAAGTCTGGGCGCAACACCTGCACCGCTCCGGCGAAACGCCTGAGGCAGTCAGGCGCCAAGCGGATGAGCTTGGTTTAGAACTCACTGCGCACGCCGTCTCCTACGACCTCAACCCGCTCAGCCAAAACCCGGAGATTCGTGAGGTGAGCCGCAGGCAGGTGATGCAATCGCTCACCGACGCCGCGGTGATGAGAGCGAAGGTCGTGACCGTGCATCCCGGGCAGCAGTCCTCCGGTACGGATGACCCGGAAGATTACTGGCCCGACTTGCTCGACTTCTGTTCAAGGCTGAATGAGCACGCCGAAAGGCTCGAGCTCAGGGTTGGGATTGAAGGCATGGAGCGGAAAGTCAACCAGTTTTTCGTGGAACCGACCGCACTCAACCGGCTGGTTGAAGCGATGGAGAACGAGGGTTGGTCATGCTTGGGACTCACTGTAGACATGGCGCACCTCGCTACCTTCACGGACCCCGTGGAGGCCTTCAAAACGGTCAAGCGGATTTCGCATGTGCATCTCTCCGATGGCGATCCACCCAGGGCTACGCACCGGCCCCTAGGTTTAGGTAAATTGCCATACCAGGAGATGATTGCAACCGCACTCGCCTCGGGCGCCCCGACTATCGCTATCGAAGGTCGTTGGCGTGCTGACGAGGAACACGCGCTGGACTGTGCCGCGAGGGCACTCGTTGAGATTCACGGGGCGCGCTAAGCGGTACGGCGACTAAACTCGTTCCGCCTGAAGTCAGGTTCGGGGCGCGGTGGCGTCCGGGGCGAGCCGTGGGTTGATCGGGAAGTCCTCGGGCCCCTCGCGCGACAACAACGAGAACTCGGGGTGAGCGCGGTTGAGCAAGAAGTTGTGCTCCTGAGGCACCAGCACACTGGGAACCGCCAGCGCGAGCGAGGTTGCCTTTTCCACCCAGTCCTTATCCAGTCCTCGGGGAGCGCCTTCGTCTCCAGCCACGTCACCTGCTTGTCCTGCAGCATCACGCGGTAGAGGTGCCGTGGCGTGAGGGGTTTTATGGCCTTGCGGTAGGCGAGCACCTCGAGAACCGCGAGGGCGAGGCTGCTTGAGGTGTACACGACGCGGATGCCCGGTGGGTTCCAGCGGCGATAAAGGCGCCCTCGCCACAAAAGGCCGTTGGGCTGTGCCGTGGATGCATCAGGCGGAACGTGGTGGTCACACGATGACGCCGTGATCGAGCTGCAGGAGGAGCCGCCGCACGGCTTCCATGCCGGGGGCCGTGCGAGCGTACTGCAGGGGTGCCGCCCCGCTTAGGGCCAGGTTGCCGGTGGTCATGAAG
>JALZLY010000027.1 GCA_030858465.1 Deinococcota bacterium | reverse complement strand
GTCTCGAAGTGGACACTTTGGGGGCGCTCATTGCGCAGGAGACCGTATACCCCCGCGCGCGAAAGCTGTCCATGGGTGCTGCGGGCAAGTTCACCCGGCTTGATCCGGTGCGCCTTCATAAACTCTTTGAGCTTCCATATCGTGTTCATGGCGATAGTGTATGCCACGAAAGACAGATTTGCAAACTACTATTGACAGCATGTACCGGCGTCCTCGGCCCGGTCGCGGGCGTCCACGCCGACGCCCGTCACGGCTCCGGCCAGCTCCAGCAGCGCTCCCAGGTTCCGCTTCCCTGCCAGGTGCGCCCGCAGCGCCTCCTGCACCAGGCTCGAGAGGGTCGCGTCAGGGCGCGCCGCCAAGTGCTCCCTGAGCTGCCGCTCGAGGTCGTCGGGGAGGTAGATGGTATGCCTCATACCGATATCATACCTATTATCCTACTAGGTCATACAAGAGGCGACAACGGAATTCGCCCAAGCCCCAATCTCAAGCCACCGGCTTGGAGGAAACGATGAAAGTAACGCAGGCTGTCCGCCCCGCAAGGTCAGACAAGCTTCCACGCCTTGAGCACACTGAGCAGCTTGGGCAAGGGCTCCTGCCACAGCCAGGAGACTTGCAGCTCGAGCCCCGGCAGCGCGCGGCTCTCGTACACGCCCTCTGCGGGCAGAGCGGGCTGATAGATGCCGTTTTCGTCGAGCCGGTAAAACTCGGCCTGCTTGCGCTCCGGGTCGAGCAGCCAGTATTCGGGGATGCGCGCCGCCTCGTACTCGTAGAACTTCTCGCCCCGGTCGCGGGCGCGGCTCTCCGGGCTGATGATTTCTATGACCAAGTCGGCGGGGCCGTCGAGATACTTCTCTGTGAGCCGCTCCAGGTTGGCCGCCGCCACGAACAGCACGTCGGGTTCGCGGCCCGAAGGGCGGGGCTCCAGGCGCATCAAGAAAGGGGCGGCGATGACCGTGCCCAGGTCGTGCGCCTCCGCGAACATTCTGAGGCTGGACGCCAAAAAAATGACCAGTTCCTGATGACGGCTTGTCGGCGGGCTCATCGCGATGAGCTTACCATCCACCCACTCGGCGTGAACGGGCGTCCCCAACGCCAGGAACGCCTCGAAGGTGAGGGTCTCGGTTCTTTGTTCAGCCACGTCCGCCACACTGACAGTCTACACGCTCAGACCTGGAACACGCCCACTTTGAACGCTTCCAGTTCTGGCTTGTTGGCGCAAACCGCGCGCGCCCGGATGAGCCGGTAGCGCGTCTGATGGGGCAGGATGACCTCATCCACCCAGAGCCGCGCGGCGGCGTAACGGATGTCCAGGACTCGGTCGTAGCCCGCCTTCCGATTCGTAAAGCGCCTGAAGCTCCTCGTCGTCGGGCTCGAGCAGCCTCTCCTACGACGCTGCTACAGGCACTTACAGCTACGTCTGGAAGATCGCCAAGGCGTGGGGAATATGCCGCGTGTTGACGCTGAAGCTGACGGACGGCACGGAGCACGTCGCCAGCTTCAAGTTCAACAAGTAAGCGACCGGGCTCGAGCCCTGCTCCTTAGCCGCTTGGCTTGGGGTGGGGCTCGAGCCCTTTTCTCCGCCCGTTTAGCGGAGTTGGAGCAGCGTAACGGGGTAAGCTCGAGCCATGCCCATAGTGGTAACAGCTCCCTTCCTGTCGCAGCAGCGTTAAAATGACTCAGGAAGCAAGCGGTTGGGCAATAGGAGGCCCTTATGACACAGCAGCTCCAGGACATCCTGCAAGCCGCTCACGCCCTCTCGCCCGAGGAGAAACGCAAACTTCTCGAGGTTCTTTCTCACGAGGTTCTTTCTCACAAGGTAGAGCCTCATCCGCTTGAGAAAGAAGCAGCGGTTTTTTGGGCGTCCTCCTCGCTCGAGGCGCTCATCGAACAACAGAAGGTCCAGGTGGTGACGGATGTTCGTAGCCTGGCCGTCGACTTCTGGCCGGAGGACGAGTCGGCAGATGAGTTCAACCGGTTTATTGCCAAGAGAAGGCGAAGCGAGCGCATGTCGGCTGCATGAGCACCGTCTTGCTGGACACGAACGTCGTCTCGTTCGTGTTTAAGGGTGACACGCGCGCTCGTGACTATGCCCCCTTCTTGCAAGGACATCGCCTCGCTCTTTCGTTCATGACGGTCGCTGAACTTTACGAATGGGCTGCCATACGTCACTGGGGGGATAAGCGAGTCGCTAGCCTCGAGCAGACCCTTTCCCGCTACCTGGTCATTCCGAGCGACGCAGCGCTATGTCGCAGGTGGGGCACACTCCGTGCCCGGCAGCGTGCGAGCGGCAAAACCGTCGCGCCTCAAGACGCCTGGATCGCTGCAACGGCACTCCGGCATGGTCTGCCGCTCATCACCCACGACCCTGAAGATTTTCGCGACGTTGCAGGACTCGAGGTTCGCTCTATCTTGCCCTGACCAGCTATCTTGCCTGCGAAGCCCCGCCCAACAAAGCGCTGCAAGGGACGTAGAGGCCGAGCACCTTATTGATACGCCGGATGTGGCCGACACTTGTTGGCATTCGAGCTTCGCAACCTGAGCATCACGAACGGGAACGGGTTTGGTGGAAACTTTAGTGGCTTTGGCGGCGGCATCTTGAATCTGGGCACGCTGCTGACCATCAAAGACAGCACCCTCTCGGGAAACAGCGGTTCAGAGGGCGGCGGCATCTATAGCCAGGGCACCTTAACCGTCAAAGACAGCACCATCTCGGGGAACACGGCGAGTAATGGTGGGGGGATTCTCTCGATTACCGCCAGCAACCTCACCACCAACTCAACCACCATCCTTAACAGCACCATTTCTGGCAATACGGCGAGCGATCGCGGCGGGGGATAGCTAATTTCGGCGGTCTCACCCGCGTTTTCTTTACCACCATGACCGATAACCGCGCGTCCAATGGGGGCGGGGTTAGGTCAACCAACAATGGTATTACCCGCACCGACGTTAAAGGCAGCAGCATCGTCGGCAACACGCTGCTTGACGGCACTACCGCTAACGACGTGAGCGCCTTCGCAACCATCAACCGCTTCAACAGCCTCGGCTACAACCTCGTCGGCGCGGCGGGCGACAACGTGGACTTCTCGCAGGAATTTAACCAAACAGGCGACCAGACGAACGTCACAGCCGCAGCACTCAACCTTGGTTCATTGGCGAACAACGGCGGCCCTACCCTTACGCACGCGCTCCTCTCTAGCAGCATCGCCATAGACGCAGTTCCCACCTCGGCTTGCGAGCAGAGTAAAGACCAGCGTGGCGTCACCCGGCCCCAGGGCGAGGGCTGCGACATCGGCGCCTTCGAGCGCGCGCCCGACCCTGAGCTCGAGCCCGTTACCGTGAGCGTCACCTCGAGGGGCACCGTCAGCCGGGCGACCGGAGCGGCCACCGTGAGCGGTGAGGTCAGCTGCTCGGCTCCGACCGACATCACTTTGGATATCGCGCTCAGCCAAACGCAGAAGCAGGGCAGGACGACCACCGAAGTCACCGGCAGCGAGAGCATCACGGTGTCCTGCGACGGAATGACGCCCTGGACGGCGACGGTGAGCGGCGACTTTAGGAACGGCGCGGCTACCGTGACCGTAACCGGCTCGGAGCCGGTCACGCAGGAAGTCCGCTTGAGCTGGGTCAGGTAGGGAAATTTGGCCTCGAGCCCTGCCTAGGGGTGGGGCTCGAGCAAGATTGCGTTTGCCCACTGAGGCTTAGGCCCGGATGAGGGGCTAACGCTTTTTGCGGCCAAACCAGCGCGCCAGGCCACGTTTTTCCTTTTCGCGCGCCTGCGGCTGTGGCTGCGAGGCGCGAGGTGAGCCGCGACCCGCCCGGCCGACGACATGCTCCTCCGCGGACGGGGACGGCTCAGGCTCGAGGCCGACGGCCTGGACGAAGGCTGCCCTGAAGGCTGCACCGAAGGCTGCACCGAAGGCCCTGGCGCTGTCGAAGCGCCTGTCCGGGTCGCGCGACATGGCGCGGGCGACCACCCGGGCGACCTCCCTATTCACCTCGGGCCTCAGGTGCGCGAGGTTCTTGGGCAGGCTGGAACTGTGCGCGAGCATCAGCTCATCGTAGCTCGTGCCGGTAAAGGGCCGCTCCCCGGCGAGCAGCTCGAAGGCCACGACGCCCAGGCTGTAGACGTCGCTCCGCACCGAGGCGCCCTCGCCCCGGAAGATCTCGGGCGCCATATAGAAGGCGGTACCGACCCGGTCCTGATCGCGGCTGGTGAGATAGATGCCGGTGCCGAAGTCGCCCAGCTTGCTCTCACCCGTCGCGGTGAGGAAGATGTTCGAGGGCTTGACGTCGCGGTGCAGGACGCGCCGCTCGTGGCAGTGCTCGAGCCCGCGCCCCACCTCCAAGATGAGCCTGTAGGCCTGCGGGGGGCTGAGGGGCGCGCCGCTCTTCAAGACCTGATCGAGGGTGCCGCCGGGGCAGTACTCGAGCGCCAGGTAAGCCTCAGGTCCCGTCGGAAAGCCGTCGTAGGCAGCGATGACGCTCTGGTGCGAGAGCCCCAGGGTGAGCTGCACCTCGTTCTCGAACATGCGGGTTAACACCGGGTCCTGGCGCACGTCCTGGCGCAGGAGCTTGAGGGCGAGCGAGCCGTAGCGCTCGTGCCCTGCGAGGTAGACGCGCGAGGTCTGGCCCGAGCCGAGCAGGCGCTCCAAGCGGTAGTTTGGCGGCGCGGAAACCGTGGGCACGCCTAGAGCTCGAGGCTCTCCCCCGGCTCCAAAACCTCGCAACGCGTCCCCGGCACCTGGCTCTCCACGGCGTCCGCAAAGGCCCGCGCGTCCTGCTTGATCAAGTCAAAGGTGTTGTAGTGAATCGGCACGACCCGCTTGGGCCGCAGGAGCTTGACCGCCTCCACGGCGTCGGCCGGCCCCATCGTGAAGTTGTCGCCGATGGGCAAGAAGGCCAGGTCCAGGCCCTTTTGGCCGATCAGCGCCATGTCGGAAAAGAGCGCGGTGTCGCCCGCGTGGTAGACGCGCTTGCCCTCGGCCTCGATGACGATACCGCTAGGCATGCCCGCGTAAGAGCCGTCGGGCAGGGAGTTGGAGTGCCAGGCGGGGGTGGAGGAGAGGCGGCCGAAGGGAAAGTCATGGCCGCCGCCGATGTTCATGGGGTGGCCCTCGACGCCCCCTTTGCCCAGGTAGGAGATCACCTCGGGGCTCGAGATCACCACGCAGCCGCTTCTCTTGGCGATCGTCTCGGTGTCGCCGTAATGGTCGCCGTGGGCGTGGGTGAGGACGATATAGGAGGGCGAAAAGTCGCTCTCCGCAGCCGCCCCGACAGGGTTGCCGGTCAGAAAGGGATCGATCAACAGCTCGTGCTCGCCGATCCGCACGTGAAAGCCGGACTGGCCCAGGAACATAAAGGTCACGCTGTCACCTCCAAGAAGAACACCATCAAGATGAGCACCATCATAACAAACGCGGAAAGGGCTGAGTGGCGGCGTTTGGACCCAGCCCTCGTTTCATTCCATCAGGTGGCCGAGCTTGCTCGCCTTTGTCGCCAGGTACTTCTCGTTGTAGGGGTTCTTGCCGACGCGAATGGGCACCGTCTCGACGATCTCGATGCCGTAGCCCTCCAAGCCGGCCACCTTGCGCGGGTTGTTGGTCAGCAGCCTGAGCTCTCTCACGCCCTGGTGCAAGAGGATCTGCGCGCCCACACCGTAGTCGCGCAGGTCGGGCGCGAAGCCGAGCTGCTCGTTGGCCTCGACGGTGTCGGCGCCAGCGTCTTGCAGCGCGTAGGCCTTGATCTTGTTCAAAAGGCCGATGCCGCGCCCCTCCTGCCGCAAGTAGACCAGCAGCCCCCGGCCCTCGTCGGCGATCATCTTGAGGGCGGCGTCGCGCTGAAAGCCGCAGTCGCAGCGTAGCGAATGGAGCGCGTCGCCCGTCAGGCACTCCGAGTGCATCCGCACCAAGACCGGCCTGCCGTCGCCGACCTCGCCCAGGGACACGGCGACGTGCTCGTTGCCGGAGAGCTCGTCTTTGTAGCCGTGGACGGTGAACTCGGCCCAGGGGGTCGGCAAGGTGGCCGAGGCGACGTGCTTGACGAAGCCGTCGCGCCCGAGCCGGTAGGCGATCAGGTCGGCGGTGGTGCCCACCTTGAGGTCGTGCGCGCTAGCGAACTCCAAAATCGCCGGCAGCCGCATCATGGTGCCGTCGTCGTGCATGAGCTCGCTGATGGCGCCGACGGGCTTGAAGCCCGCCAAGCGCGCCAGGTCCACCGCCGCCTCGGTGTGGCCCGCCCGCCTGAGCACGCCGCCGTCCTTGGCCCGTAGGGGAAAGACGTGGCCGGGCCGGGCCAGGTCGGCCGCGCTCACGCCGTCCCTGACCGTGGTCAAGATGGTGGTGGCGCGGTCCTTGGCCGAGATGCCGGTGTCGACACCCTCGACGGCCTCGATGGACACCGTGTAGGCGGTGCTCCTGCGGGCGGTGTTCTTGGCGACCATGGGCGGCAGCTCGAGGTGGTCGGCCAGGGCGTTGGTCATCGCCAGGCAGATGACCCCGCCGGTGTAGCGGATGGTGAAGGCGATGTTTTCCGGCGTGACCCTTTCGGCAGGGATTATAAGGTCGCCTTCGTTCTCGCGGTCCTCGTCGTCGACGATGATGACCGGCTTGCCCTGACGCAAGTCGTCTAAAATCTCCTCGATCGAGGCCAGCTTGGGGTTTTTCGGTGACACGCTCAACTCCCTCGCAGCTCGGGGGCTGCCCTTTCCTGCGCCTTCATCAGCGTGAGGCGCTCGACGTATTTGGCCAGCACGTCGGCCTCGAGGTTGACCTGGGAGCCGGGCTCGAGTTCACCGAGGGTGGTCACCGCCAGGGTGTGCGGGATGAGCCAGAGGCTGAAGCGCTCGGCGGGCCAGTCCTCCCTTGACCCGGCCGGGCCGCCCACGTCCACCACCGTCAGGCTGACGCCGTCCACGGTGATGCTGCCCTTGGGAATGAGGTAGCGGCTCATGGCGCCCGGCGCCCGCACGATGACGACGGAGGCGCCCGGCTCGCCCCGGACGTCTACGACCTCGCCCACGCCCCCTATGTGGCCGGTGACGACGTGGCCGCCGAAGCGCCCGGAAGCGCTCACGGCGCGCTCGAGGTTGACGCTCTCGCCCACCCGCCAGCGCGGCGCCGTCTTGGCGACCGTCTCCCGGGAGAGCTCGACCTCGAAGCGTGCCTCGTCGTGGGCGACCACGGTCAGGCAGGCTCCGCCCACCGCCACCGAATCGCCTCGTTCCATGCCCTCCAGGACCCGCTCGGCTCTGAGCGCGAGGCGTAGGTTGCCGCCCTCCTCGCGAACGGCGGCGATGCGCCCGACCTCCTCGACGATGCCCGTAAACACTACGCTTCCTCCCGGTACTGCACCCGGCCGGAGACGAGGATGTCGCCCGCGACCCTCTCGGTCTGCACCTCGCTCAGTTCGATGGCGTCGACCATCGCCTCGACCCCTAAGCCGCCGAGCGGGCTGGCGCCGCCGCCGCCCAGGAGCTTGGGCCCGATAAAAAAGGCCACCTTGTCCACCGCCCGCGCCTCGAAGAACGACCAGGCCAGGGTGCCGCCGCCCTCGAGCAGGAGCGTGTGGACGCCGCGCGCCTTGAGGTCGGTGAGCGCCGCCACCAGGTCGGGACGGCCGTGCCTGCCGGCGAGCACGACCACCTCGGCGCCGCGCGCTCTGAGGCCCTCGAGCCTGGCCTTGGGCGCCCCTTCGGTGGCGTAGACGACGACCCTGGCCGCCCCGCCCTGCTCGTCGTCGTCAAAGAGGCGCGCCCCCGCGGGCGTTCTCGCCACCGAGTCGAAGAGGACCTTCAGGGGACTGCGGCCGCCTTTGCGGTTGGTGAGCAGAGGGTCGTCCAGGAGCACCGTCGTCACGCCCACCGCCACCGCGTCCACCCTAGCGCGCCAGTCCTGCACCTTGGCCCTCGCCTCGGGCCCGGTGATCCAGCGCGACTGACCGCTGCGGGTAGCGATCTTGCCGTCCAGGGTCATGGCGGTCTTGTAGAGCACGAAGGGCCGGCCGCGGGCGTGGACGGTGAAAAAGACCTCGTTTTGCCGCTCCGCCTCCTCCGTGAGGATGCTGGAAACCACCTCGACGCCCGCCTCAAGGAGCTTCTGGACGCCCCGGCCGTCCACCCTGGGGTCGGGGTCCCGGGCGGCGATGACCACCCGCCTGACCCCAGCCGCGATCAGCGCGTCGGCGCAAGGGGGGGTGCGGCCGTGATGGCTGCAGGGCTCGAGGGTCACGTAGACGGTGGCCCCGCGCGCCGCCTCGAGGTTGTCGAGGCTCCTGAGCGCGTTGACCTCGGCGTGCGGCTCGCCCGGCCGCTCGTGCCAGCCCTCGGCGATGATCTCGTCGTCGCGGACGATGACGCAGCCGACCAGCGGATTGGGCGCGACCTTGCCCCGGCCCCGCTCGGCCAGCTCGAGCGCCCGCCACATGTAGCGTTCGTGCTCGGCGACGGGCTCCTGCGTGGCGCCGCTCACGGCGCCCTCCTCTTGGTAGACCGATGAATAGATTGACCTGTCATGCTGAGAAGCCCCGGCACGCGCCAAGGCACCAGCTCACCTCCTTCTCTCATCCGGACTCTAACCGTCGGTCTCGGACTTCCGGCCACAGGCCAGGCACCGAATCGGGCGCCGCAGCTTTGCTGCGGGCTTCGCGGACTGCGTTCGGCATTGCTTCCCGAACTTCACCGCCGGTAGGGACTTTCACCCTGCCCCGAAGGAATCGTTGTCAGGCGGCAAAGCGCCTAGCTCGAGTATACGCGCCTCATGGAGGGCTTTTGTAAGCTGCGCGGCGGGCGCACCGGAACAGCCTCAAAACGAGGCGACTCAAAACGAGGCGATGATGACGCCCTCCGTGAGCCTGATGAGCTCGTTCACCGTGAACGGCGTCTCACCCTCCAAGGACAGCCCCAGCCAGTAGCGCTCGCCGCGAACCAGCCCCGCCAGCGTCTCGGCCCGCGCGCCCTCGCCCGCGATGATCGCTTGCGGCGCATTGGGCTCGAGGCGGTAGCTCTCGGACAGGGCGACCTCGTCCCCCCCCGGCGGAAGGCAGAACACGGGCGCGGGACCGCTGCTCCGCCCGTAGACCCTCACCGTCACCGGCGCGGCGGCCTCGCTCACCAAGGTCGCCGTCGCCTGGTAGGAGACCCGGCGGAAGTTGGCGGGCGGGCGCTCGCTCACCTCCACGTAGCAGATGTTGCCGAGGCTGCCCTGAACGGGAATCACCACGTCCTGGACGGGCAAGCGCAGGGGCGCCAGGGCGCAAGCGCCGAGAAGGAGCAGAAGAGCGCCGGAGAACCATTTCATAGTCCCATTCATGGTCTCACCATACCGTCAGCCCGCTCCCGCTCCTGCAAGGGACGTCACCATCTCGATCTCGCCGCACCTCACTAGCGCACCTCACTAGCGCACCTCGCTAGCGCACCTCACTCCCGCTCGCCATGTCGCGATCCAACGTCGCCACGCTCAGCTTGCCTTCGCCGTCCTCGGCCGCCAGGATCATCCCTTGAGAGAGGATGCCGCGCAGCTTGACGGGCTTTAGGTTCGCCACGATGACGACCTTTTTGCCGGTGAGGTCTTCCGCCCGGTAGTGTTCCTTGATGCCCGAGACGATGGTGCGCGTCTCCGGGCCCAGCTTGACCGAGAGCACCAAGAGCTTGTCGGCCTTGGGATGCGGACGGGCCTCCAAGACCTCGGCCACGCGCAGCTCGAGCCTGGCAAAGTCGTCCAGGCTCACCTCATCCTTGTGCTCCAAAGACGGCACCGTTTCCTGGGTTGCCTCCTTGAGCGCGGCCAGGTCGACGCGCAAAAAGAGCGGCTCGCCGGGCTTGGTTTTCGTCCCTGCGGGCGTCAAGCCCCAGCTTCCGGCCTCGCCCAGCCTAAAGGTTTCATCCTTCAGGCCCAACTGCCCGCGCAATTCCTTGGCCTTGTTCGGGATGACGGGCGAGAGCAGGACAGCCGCGCAGCGCAGCGCCTCGACGCAGTTGTAGAGAACGGTGTTTAAGCGTTCGGCTTGCGCCTCGTCCTTGGCGAGTGCCCAGGGCTCAGTCTCGGCGATGTACTTGTTGGCGCGGCGCACCGCCTCGAGCACGGCTTCGATGGCGCGGTCGAACAAGAGCCCATCAAAGAGCTTGGTCACCCGCTCGGGGAGGAGGATAAAGGCGTCACGCAGGGCTTCATCGCCGGGCTCGAGTTTGCCCGGCCCTTGCACCACCCCGTCGCTATACTTGCTTAGCATGCCGAGCGTGCGGTTCAAGAGGTTGCCGAGGTCGTTGGCGAGGTCGCTGTTGATGCGCTCGGCCAGGCCCACCTCGCTAAACGTCGCGTCCAGGCCAAAGGTCATGTCGCGCAAGAGGTAGTAACGAAAGGCGTCGTTGCCGTACTTGTCCTTGAGCGCTAGGGGCCTCACCACGTTGCCCCGCGACTTGCTCATCTTGCCCGTATCCGTGAGCCAGTAGCCGTGCACGTTGAGGTGCTGGTAGAGCGGAATTCCCGCTGCCTTGAGCATCGTAGGCCAGAAGAGCGCGTGGGTCCTCAAGATGTCCTTGGCGACAAAGTGCTCGACATGAGGCCAGTAGCGCTCCACGAGGTCCTTTGACTCGAGCGCGGAGTAGTAGTTGATGAGCGCGTCGAACCAGACATAGGTGACGTGGTTCTCGTCCCAAGGTAAGGGGATGCCCCAAGGCACGCGGCTCCTGGGGCGGCTGATCGAGAGGTCGCCGACGGGCTCGCGCAAGAGGCTCAAGATCTCGTTGCGGTAGCGCTCCGGGCGGATGAAGTCAGGGTTCTCTTCGATGTAATCGCGCAACCAGGGGCGGTACTTTTCCATGCGGAAAAAGTAATTTTCCTCGCTTCTGTACTCGGGAACAGTGTCGTGCTGAGGGCACTTGCCGCCGATCAGCTCTTTTTCCGTGTAGTAGCGCTCACAGCCGACGCAGTAGAGCCCCCCGTACTCGCCAAAGATAATGTCGCCTTTGTCATAAACGTCTTGCAGGATTCTCACGACGACCCGCTTATGGCGCTCCTCGGTGGTGCGGATAAAGTCGTCGTAGCGGATGTCGAGGCTGTCCCAGATGCCGCGGAACTTTGCCGCCATCTTGTCGGTGTACTGCTGAGGGTCCATGCCCTGATCCGCCGCCGTCCTCTGCATTCTTTCACCGTGCTCGTCGGTGCCCGTCAAAAAGTAGCTGTCGTCGCCCCTTAGCCGGTGAAAGCGCGTCACCACATCGACCAGGGTGGTGGTGTAGGCGTGGCCGATATGCGGCTCGGCGTTGACGTAAAAGATCGGCGTAGTTGCGTAGTAGCGGGTAGCGGTCTCTGGCGGGTCTTGGGTTAGCGTGCTGTCGCTCATGGTTCCTCCTCGGGAAAGATCATCAGGCAGGTTAGTCAAAAAAGGTCGGACAAACAAAAAAGAAGGGCGCCTGCTTGCAGCGCCCTGTGACGGTTAGGTTTCAGCCTATCCGGAACCAGGGCAGGACTGCATCATTCGCCGCGTCATCACCCGAAGTATAGCAGGAAATGGTCCGGCACACGTCCACAAGAAGAGTTTGTAAGCCTGCTTGCAAAGCGGTGAGAGTCTCATTAAACTAAGGTTAAGCACTTTTCATACTCATGCTCCACCGCTAGGCTTAGGGCTGGGATGAGGAAGTCCACAGTCTAGCGGGGAACCCGAAAGAGGTCAATGATGCCAGAACTTTTCAAGCGCTCCAAACTGATGCTCGCTTCCACCTTCTTGTCCGCGGGCCTCGTGCTCGCCGCCTGTGGTCCCGCCGACACCCCGGCCACCACGCCTGACACCACCACGCCGCAGACGGTGCCTGCCGACCCCGCGCCCGCCGATCCTGCGGTGGCGCCCGCCGATCCCGCGACGGAGCCGGTCACGCCAGCCCCCACCACCCCCGGCAACTGATCGCCCGAACAACCTTTAGACCAGCAAAACCTTGAAGGCCCCGGTTGGGGTCTTCTTCTTTATCATCGTTACCGCTGGCATGATTTTTCCTTCCTGTTTTGCTACCCTTAGCGTGGTGACGGACCTTCGCAAAACCCTTCTGGCCCTCGGCCTCTACTTGCTGCTCGAGCTCTTGCAGTTGCGCTTCGAGCTTCGGGTGGCGAGCGCGTCCTACTCGAGCCCGGCTCCGCGCGTCGGCCGGGCGGCCTCGCTTTACCCGTATGGGGTCCGTCCGCTGGGCTTCCTGCCCCCGCAAGGGGGTCAGGTCATCGAAGCGGTCCTCGCCGCGCCCGCCATCATCCGGTTGCCACCAGGCTGGGCCGACGCTTACCGGCCCACGTACCAGCCCGGCCGGTCGCGTCACGGCGGGCCCATCTTGAGCCTGCGCGACCGCTAGGCGCGGCTCGGGCGCGGACAATTCCTAACGCAAGCTTTTCACGGTATTCTCCCTTGCCGGGCCGAGCTTAGGGCGCGGCAAGAGGCGAGCGCCATACCGCGACCCAGACCCACCGTCCTTCGGAGGCAAAATGGCAAAAGCAAAAGGCTTGACCGCGCAGCGCGAAGACTTCAGCGCCTGGTATAACGAGATCGTCTACCAGGCCGACCTGGCCGACCTCTCCCCCGTCCGCGGCAGCATGGTGATAAGGCCCTACGGCTACGCCCTCTGGGAGAACATCCAGGCGAGCCTAGACGGCATGTTCAAGGCGACCGGCCACGTCAACCTCTACTTTCCCATGCTGATTCCCATGAGCTTTTTCGAGCGCGAGAAAGAGCACGTCGAGGGCTTTTCGCCCGAACTCGCGGTGGTCACCCACGCGGGCGGCAAGGCGCTCGAGGAGCCGTTAGCGATTCGCCCCACCAGCGAGACCATCATCGGCGAGATGTACAGCAAGTGGGTGCAAAGCTACCGCGACCTGCCGCTGCTCTATAACCAGTGGTGCAACGTGGTGCGCTGGGAACTGCGCACCCGGCCCTTTTTGCGCACCACCGAGTTCTTGTGGCAGGAGGGCCACACCGCCCACGCCAGCGCCGACGAGGCCGTCGCGGAGACCATGCAGATGGTGAACATCTACGCCGATTTCGCTGAGACCATCGCCGCCCTTCCCGTGGTCAAGGGCGAGAAGACCGAGGGCGAGCGCTTCGCCGGCGCGCTGAACACCTACACCATCGAGGCGATGATGAGGGACGGCAAGGCGCTCCAGTCGGGAACCAGCCACTACATGGGCGAGAACTTCGCTCGAGCCTTCGACATCTCCTTTAACGACGTCAACAACGACCAGGCCTACGCCCACACCACGAGTTGGGGCTTGTCCACACGCATGATCGGCGCCGTCATCATGGCCCACGGCGACGATCGTGGCCTCATCCTGCCGCCCAAGCTGGCACCCTACCAGGTCGTCATCGTGCCCATCTACCGCAAGGATGATGCGGCGGCACGGCAAGCGGTCATGGCCGAGGTGGACAAGATCGCCTCGAGCCTGAGAGATCTCGCCGTCCGCGTCGAGGTGGACGACCGTGAGGGCGTGAGCCCCGGCTGGAAGTTCAACGACTGGGAAATGAAGGGCGTGCCGCTGCGCCTGGAAATCGGCCCTAGGGACGCGGCAAAGGGCGAGGTCATCCTCGCCAACCGCCTTGGCGACGAAAAACAGACCCTGGGGCTAAGGGAAGTGGCCAAGACGGTGCAGACGCAGCTTCAGAGCTTCCACCAGGAGCTTTACGCGCGCGCAGAGGCTTTCCGCGACGACAACTCCCACCTCGTGGACGACTTCGAGAGCTTCAAGAAGCACGTCGAGACGGGCTGGGTCTACGCCACCCACTGCGGCGACGCGGGCTGCGAGGCCAACATCCAGGAGGCGACCAAGGCCACGCCGCGCTGCATCCCCTTCGCAGGCCCCGACGCGGGCGAGGCTTGCGTCCACTGTGATGGCAAGAGTGCCTACGCCAAGCGGGTGATTTTCGCCAGGGCCTACTAGACCTACCCTCAGCCGCGAAAAGAGGCGACGAGCGGCCCCGCTAC
>JALZLY010000026.1 GCA_030858465.1 Deinococcota bacterium | reverse complement strand
GAGGTGATGAGGTCGGTGACCAGCCGGCCCTCCAAGTCAACCCGGTAGACCGATGAGGCGATGGGCTCACCCTTCCAGGCGGTGATGCGGCGCGTCTGAATGTTGGCGGCCGCGCCTTGGCCGGCGGTGTAGGCCCGGCCGCCCTCGTCCTCGAGAAGCAGCTCCTCGGGCGTGAGCGCGTCGATGATGCGGTAGCGGCCGCTGATCTCCTCGTTGGTCAAGAGGTTGTGGCCGCGCACCTCGGCCCACACCTCGAAGTCGTCACGCCATCTGAGATAGTCGGCCGATGCGCTGTAGGGCGCCCCGATGAAGCGGTGGAACCATGGGCTGAAGCCGTCACCGGATAGCGGCATAAGAGCGACGGCAGCGACCGCGAAGCAGCCAAGAAAGGCAAATTCTCGCGGGCTGCCGTAGGGAACGCGAAGCGAGCGGTTATTGACCATCCAGAACTGGAGCCTGAGCGGCCAGAGAAGCGGCACGCCCATGATGTTGGCGGTGTCCAAGACGATGTGGCTAAACACGCCCACAAGCAGCCAGGCCCACACGGCCGGGTTAAGGGCCAGCAGCGGGGCGGTCAGGACCGCCAGGGCGGCCATGCCGACCAGCGAGTGGGTGATGGTGCGGTGACCGAAGCGCTGCTCGAGTGGCCCTGACACCGGCGTTATCCAGCGGCCAAGGCCCGACGTCGTGGTGTCGATGTCGGGCAAGAGGGCGCCGGCAGCCAGGGCGGCCCCACCGGCGACGCCGGGCGGCGCGTCGAAGCCTGCGGCGATGACCCCGACGAGACCGGCAAAGGCCAGGTGAGTGGCCGCCTTCATCCCCGAATCACCTCGAGCGTCTCCTGGGGGCTCAGGCCCACCGTCGCGGCCAGTTGCTCGAGCGCAATCACGAGCTCGCCGTTCGCCCGCAAGAGCGCCACCGCCGACGATGACACCGCCGACTGGGCGGCCAGTTGGTCGGAGATGGTCGACTCGCCAATCTCGAGCCGGGCCTGCACGACCCGAAAGGCAGCGTCGGATGAATCGACGGCCAGGGCGGCAGCCTGGACGCTCTGCCGGGAGACGACATAGCGGACGAAGGCGCCTGCCGTCTCAGCGCGGGCTGAGGCGCGGGCCGCTGCCAGCCCGGCCCGGAGAATCGTCGTCTGGTCGTTGTGGACGGCCAGCGCCACCACATCGACGCCGGCGGAGATGGAATAGGACGGCGACAGTTGGCCGTAGAAGTCACCGCTCACACCGGCGCCCACGTTGAGACTGAGAGCGTCGGCCAGGCGGCCGCCTATCTCGAGCTGGGCCTCGCCGACTCTGAGCGTGGCGGCGGCCTGGAGGATGGTCGGGCTGCGCTCCTGAGCGACCGCCACAAGCCGCTCCAGGGCCTCCAGCTCCGCCGGGCTAAAGAAGGTCTCGAGTTCGGTCTGTCGGGGCGGCTGAGCCTCCTGAGCGGCCAAAGTGCCCTGTGAAACGGGTGCCGGGGCGGCTTCCTCAGCGAGAGCCAAGGGGCAAAGCAAGAGCAGAACCAGAAGATATTTCATAAGCTCCTCGGCCGGATGGTCGAACGAATCAGCGGCCCGAAAATAACCAAGAATCCAATGCCGATGCCGCTAATCACGTAGAGGTCCATGTCGCCCTGGGCGCGGGCGATGTAGCGGGCGGCCACCACAAAGGCGCCCAAGACCAAGAGGAGCGGCGCGATGGAAACGCCCTGAATGTCCTGCTCGACAAACTGCTGACCCGAGATGTCCCTCGCTCTTACCAGCGCCTCGCTCGAGTGGTACTTGACCAGCCGGGCGAGTTCAAACGGCGAGCCTTGGGCGAGGTCAAGCACCCGGCGCCGGTACACTTCCGGCTCGTCGGCGGTGATGCGGTAGCGGTCGATGAGCGATTCCAGCAGCTCCTCGGCCTGAGCTTTGGAGAGCCGGCCAAGCTGCACTTCATCAAAGCGCTTCCAAAAGCGCTTCATGCCGTGCTTCTGCAAAGCGGCCGGGTCGGTTGCGGCGATGAGGATGCAAGCCTCGCACAGCGCCTCGAGCCAGGGTCTAGAAGAGTTGTTGATGCCGGAGGCGTCATCTATAACGATGATGACGCCTCCGGAGCCGGCGATATGCACCAGGTCGCGCGCCCGCTCGTCGTTGCTTGCGAAGCGCTTTGACCACTGCTTGATTGCCTGCTCGAGCGGCCCCGTCTCAGCCGTCAGCCCATGCGCGTGCAGGCCCGCGTACAGCTCACGGAGGAAGGTGCCGAAGGGGCTAATCCGGCTGATAAAGACCGGCTTGCCCTCCTCACAAAGCAGCGGCTCGATGACCTCGAGCAGCGCGCTCTTGCCCACGCCGGCCTCGCCGATGAGCAGCGAGCTGCGGCCCTGGGCGACGTTGCTCAGAATCGCTCTGACCTCGGCCTCGCGGCCGATGAAAGCGTCGAAGTCCATCAGCGCGGGTTGCTCCCGTCCGTGCAGCCGCCCATCTCTATCCTGTCCAGGCCCTTGACGGCAATCACCTCGACGTCCAAGAGATAGCAGTAGCCGTCGGCGCCGAGCGGCAGCGGTCCCTGCTCACGAGTCAAGACGGCTTCACCCTGCCCGGTGGGCGGGTTCGCGGTGAGCACCTGATTCCGGCCCACATCGCGAAAGGTCAGGCTGCCCCGCTCGATAGAGGTGTCTTTGGGCAGGCTGAACCGGTAGCGGGCAAAGACGCCCTTATCGTTCTCGACTAAGACCACGTTGGTGTTGATGCCGTCGGTAAAGGTGTGCTGCTTGAGGAGTTCGCGCTCGCCGCTCGCGCAGGCGCCGGCGTTACCCACGCTCGCGCACAGGTCGCCGGTGAGCGCGTCATGGTAGCCGGTGACGAACTCGGCCACGCCCCAGTTGCTAAAGCTCTCCTTCATGACCGCGCTGCGAGCGCACGAGGAAAAGCCCTGGCCGTGCAAGCAGGCCCGCTCACTCAGCTCGAGCGGGTTGATCGCCTCGACGCGCACGAGCGCCCGATGGCCGCGGCCGGGCATGTGCCTGAGCTGCACGGTGCGGGTGGTGCCCTTGCTGTCGGTCACCTTCCTTGTCGCCAGGATGGTGTCTTGTGGGGTGCGCTGGGCGGCGGCCTCACAGATGCGCGTCTCGAGCACACCCCAAACCTGATCGCCGTTGGGCGCTCTCGCCTCGAGCTGTGCGCTAATCCAGGCGCACATCCGGGCGTCGGGTTGGTAGACGTAAGGGCTGGGCCAGCTAAGCGTGCGGCTCGAGCGGCCGGGTAGCGCCGTGAAGCTCACTTGCTTCTGGCCGTTCGTCGCCACGGTCTGCCAGCCGTCGGCCGGCTCTATCCATGAGTTCATCGTTCCGGTGATGGGCGTGGTGTCGCTATACCAGCGAATTTGCGGAACCGCCCTCGAGCGCGGCCCGGCGCCGACCGGGTTGTAGTTGCGAATCTGGATTGTCAAGAGCGGATTCCGTAGGTTGGCCGCCTCCAGGTCGCTCGGCTCGATTGCCTGGAACTCTATCTGTTCCTTGCCCCAAACGACCTCAAAGTGCCCCTCTGCGCTGACGGTGTAGTGGCCGCCGTCGTCCTGATCCTCGCCGGCAGCGCCTCGCCCCGGCTCCTCGCTCGCCCCACATGCCGCCAGAAGCAGCGCCAAGACCCAAAAAACCCCAAACATCCCTCTCATGGCTCACCCTTTTCTGCCCAGGGCGGCTGCTGCCGAAGCTCGCCGTCGAAAGTGAAGTAGTGCCCGCCGCCGCTCCGCCGCCCCAAGGCGCTCGAGCATCGTTTTGTACGTCGCTCACCTTAAAATCTAAGGTAGTTTCTGCTGCTCGTCAAGCGACCTGTGCTACTGGCGCATAGGTAATAGTGTGTTCTAGAGCGTTTAAGTTAGGATTAGGCATGAAAAAGCGACCCTCGGAGATGCTCAGCAATGCCGAGCGATATAAGAATCTAAGCACCAAGCAGGTGCTCGAGTACATCGGCGCGACCCGCCGAGAAACGGTGTGGGCCTATGTCCGGCTTGGCAAGCTTCCGAAGCCGCGCTATCTGCGCGCCCACCGGCCGGTGTGGCGGCTGGGCGAGGTCTTGGACCACCTCGAGCACAAGATGCTTGGCTACGACGAGCGGCAGCGCGGGCTGCGCGGCGAGGTCGCCAAGCAAGCGCCCAAAGCGCTCACCACCGCCGAGCGGATGCGTGAGCGCTTTGGGCTGAAACGCTAGCGGCCTCTCGGCCGGCTGCGGCCCTTGCGGAGCTGCCGGTAGAGCCGGGCGGCCAGGCGGATGAGGCGGAGGATTTGGCTAGTGGTCATCAGTTCGCTCCCATTCTCTTGCGCTCGAGCCCCATCCGCTCCAGGAACTCGGCGGCCCGCCGTTCGCTCTCGGCCTGCTCATCGGCGCTCAGCGATTCCCAGAGCGCGTCCTCCTCGGCCTTGACCGCGGCGGCCCGCTCGGCCAGCTCGGCCGCGCCCGGCCCGCGCCCACCACCACTGGGATTGTGGGCTAGACCCGCTGCGGCGTCCAGGTTGTCTTTGAGACGAGTGCGGAAAGAACGGCTGTCCTCGGAGTCCTTGGGCTTTTGACTTTGGGCGACGAGGCCGCGCGCGCGCTCGAGCGTGAGCGCCGGCCATGCCTTTCTCCGGCCGGGAAGCTCGAGCATCATGCTGTCGTAGTGCTCGCCGAATTTGGCTTTTAGGAGCTTTTCAAGGGTGGTGGTCGCCGGTTGCGCTGGCGGCTCGTCATCGACCGCCACCACTTTTTTTTCGCTTGCCCTTCCACTTCCACTTGAACTTGTACTTGTACTTAAACTTAGGGGGGAGTTGTCCGGCAAAGCGCGGGAGTTGTCCGGCAAAGCGCGGGAATTTTCCGGGAGTTGTCCGGCGACCGGAGGAAGTGCCTGTGGCACATCCGTCCTGGACGGGTATTTTGGCTGCTCGCGGTCCTTGCGAATGCCTTGCTGGTGCTCATTCCAACTTGGAAAACAGAGGAAGCGCTTGCCCTCGGCCTCATAGATGGAGATGAGCCCGAGAACGTCCATCTCGCCGAGCATGGCGTCTATGTCCTCGAGCCCTATATCCAGCAGCGGGCAGACGCGGCCCTTGACGATGCGCGGGTTGGCGCTCAGGCGGCCCTCGACGTCGGCGTGGGCAATGAGCCAGGTGAACAGCAGCCGGGCGGTGTCGCTGCCGAGCTCGGCCACCTGCTCGGACTCCGAGATGCCCTTAGAGAGAAAGCGGCCCCTAGCCATGGCCCGGCCCTTGCAGCGCTCGGTAGGCCAGCTCGAGCCGCTTTAGGCCCTCGGCCTCGTCGCCGAAAGCCCAGGCGCCTAAGCCGCCCAAGACATGTTGATTCAGGTCGTGAGTGATGCGGCCCGGTTGGATCTCGACTCTGTGCGGCAGCTCGCCGCGAATGGCCGCCCGCACCAGCGGCTTGTAGTCGCGTGGGAGGCTCACAGCGCCCCGGGTTGGGGGCCGTCCCTCAGCCCGTTGGCCCGAAGAGCTAGCGTAGCGACCACGTCGTCCCAGTCCTGCGGTCGCCACACTTGCACCGTGACCCGCTCGACGCCCGCGAGCTCGCCCAGCCAGCGCTCTTGGTCCTTGCTGGGCTGCTCATCATCCCGCTTTAGCTCGACGAACATGAGCACCGGCGGCTTGAGAAGCACCAGGTCGGGAAAGCCAGGCTCACTCCGCCTCGAGTCGTGGGTGTGGTAGAGAAGCCAGCCTTTGAGCTTGGCGAGGTCGCGGACCTGCTGCATGAACGCCTTTTCGCTCTTGAGCGTCCTGAGCGCTCGTGGCTCGTTCATCAGGCCGCGTCCAGTTCGGCGAGGGAGCGCGCCCGCTCGAGCCTCAACGTGGCGTCATAGAGGCGCAGCATGTAGGGCGTCCAGTCGCGGCCGTCTTCAAAGGTGCGCTCGGCCAGTGTCATCAGGCGCTCGCGCCTGCGCTCGAGATGGGAAATCGGGGGGCGCTCCCCCGGTCTCTGGGCTACCTGTATTCCCTTGAGGGGTATGCTCACGGCTGCCTCCTCACTTCCGCGTGAGACGGTCGCTGCGCTGCTTCTCGCTGACGCTCGGAACTAAGGACGGTAAGGCGGCTCACGCTGCCTTTCCAATCAAGCTGGACGAACGGTTCTCATGCCGAATAGAGCTCTGCATCCGTGTCCTGGTGTTCGTAGTAGTCGCGGATGTCGCGCTCCAAGAGGCGGACCTTTCCACCTACACGCCTGCTGCGGATGAGGCCTTTGGCCCGGAGGCTGTCCAGGTCGTAGCGGCTGATGTTCATGCGCGCCGCCGCCTCGTCGAGTGTGTAACTCGTGTACGGGTCCACGCCCGGCGCCTTGGGCTCGAGCCTCGCCGCCAGACGCTCCTCCACTGCCTGAGCCGTCGCCTCGATGCGGGCGCGCTCGAGCTCGGATTCGGCGATGAGGTCGGCAGCGCTCACCTGCGGCCTTCCTTCGGGGTGCCGCGCGAATCTAGACCAGCCATCTCCATGAGCACACTCGCCGGTTCACGGTCCAGGGCTCGAGCCAGCGCACTGGCTATCGACACTGCCGTGTCCAGTCGAGGAGTGGCGCCTAGAGCTTCGATGTTAGTGAGCTGCCCGAAACTGACCGCTGCGTCTCGAGCCAGCTCGTAGCGGGTAAGCTTTGCCTCCTCCCTGAGGCGTCGCACGCTCCGACCAGCTTTACTATTACTAGAATAATGACCTGCGACAGTCATAACTGCTGCCCTCCTTCAAATGCTTTAAGCGAGAGTTCAAGCCACGCTTTAAGACTACTACTACTCTCTAAATAATACAAGCTTCTAGTGCTATTATAATGCTAGTATTCGCTTATGGCCGTGGTGGACAAGAGCATGACCTTTGGAGAGCACTTGCGGCAAAAGCGGGAGGACTTGATGAGCAAGGACTCGCGCTACTCGCAGGAGAATATCGCTGCTAGGTTGGGTAGGGGATTCAGCCAGCCGACGCTCAGCAAGATTGAACGCGGCCTGAAACCCGTCGAGGAGATTCATCCTCGAGACTTGCAGCGGCTGCTCGATGAGTACGGTTTCGGTTCGCTCGAGATAGGCGACCTCGCCGAGAAGTTCGGCCTCGCGCTCGTCTCGAGGCAAACGCACCTGGCGACCTTCCAGAGCGACACGCAGGTGCCTTTGCAGTCCGTCAACGTCTACCCGGCGGGCACGGGCCCGGCCTGGGACATCGACGACATCCTGGACGTGGTGGGCATTCCCGACAGCGTCTATCCTGGCGTCCAGAAGATAGGCCTACGGGCCATGAGCGACAGCATGACGCCCTATCTGCCCAAAGGCGCGGTGGCAGTCGTGGCGCTCGACGACGGTCTGGTGAAGCCTGGGGACTTCTGCGGGGTGTGGATGAACGGCGACGGTGTGGTGGTCAAGCGCTTCGTGAAGGAGGTCGGCGGCGAGCTCTTGCTCGAGTCCTTGAACCCTGACCCCGGCGAGGACAGGATTTTCACCGCGCCGCTGGGAAGCCGCATCATGGGCAAGGTGGTCAAGCGGGTGATGGATGGCTAGGCGCAGCGCCGGCGAGGGCTCGGTCTTCCAGCGCTCGGGAAAATCAAAGCGCTCGAGCTGGGTCGCCGAGATCGCGGTGAGCCTCCCCGATGGCAGCCGCAAGACGATCACCGGCTACGGGACGACGCAGAAGGAAGCCAAGTTCGAGCGTGAGCGCAAGGTCAAAGAGGCGATGGCCGCGGCCTCGCTGCGGACCAGGTGGACCGTCGGTCAATACCTCGACCACTTCCTCGAGCAATGCGAGGCGCGGGTGAGGGCGAACACGCTCAGCATCCGCACGTATTCGACCTACGAGACCGGCGTCCGCGTGAACATCAAGCCGCGGCTCGGCAGGATTCCGCTCGAGCGGCTGCAACCTCATCAGGTCCAGGAGTGGATCACCAGCCTGCTCGGAGAGAAGAGCGCCGCGACCACCCGCAAGGCGCGCGCCACGTTGCACACGGCGCTCGAGGCGGCGGTCGATTGGGGGATGCTGACCAAGAACCCTATCCCCAAGCGCAGCGGGATTCAGGAGCGCTCGCCGGAAAT
>JALZLY010000025.1 GCA_030858465.1 Deinococcota bacterium | reverse complement strand
AATCATTCTCGCTGATCCGCCTTCTCGTGACTTCCTGGAGTTCGCGCAGGGTAAAGTCCACGTCCAGGTCGCGCAGGAGCGGCAGGGCGTCCCTGGCCCTCTCGACAGCTTCAGGCTCGAGCGTCTTATAGATGATTTCCTCCCCCGTGCCCGCTGCGACGTCCGATGCACCCGCCGGGCCGATGACGGTGCTGCCGCCCCAGAAGCTCCAGCCGTGTTCCACCCCGACCCGGTTGCAAAAGACGACGTAGCCCCCGTAGAGCAGCGCGGGGCCGCGGATGAGGTGGTCCCAGGCGCGCGGGTTCATGCCGCCGCTGTCGAGGCTCGAGTTGGCGATGACGACGAACACGTCGGCGTCGTCGCAGGCGGCCAGATAGACCATCGAGGGAAACCAGAAGTCGTAGCAGATGAAGATCGCCATCCTGAAGCCGCGGTAGCGAAAGACACCGAGATGCTTGCCGCGAGCAAAGATCTTCCCCTCCTCCCAGGCGCCGTAAGACGGCAGGTAGACCTTGCGGTGCAGGTGAACGATCTTGCCGCCGTCTATGAGGGCGGCGGCATTGTAGACGCGGCCGCGCGCGCTGCGCTCGATAAAGCCGACGATCATGGGCAAGTCGCGGCTCAGCTCGAGCAGCGTCCTAAAGGCGTCGTCGCTCTCCTTTAAGGCGTAGCGGTAGACCTCCTGAGCGACGGCGTAGCCGCTCAGGGCGAGTTCGGGGAAGACCACGAGTTCGGCGCCGTCCGCCTTGGCCTGATGCTGGAAGAGGCGAATCTTCTCGAGGTTGGCGTTCACGTCGCCGAGCACGGGAGCCGTCTGCGCCACGGCGACTTTCATTCCTCACCGCCCGGATTGGCCCCCAGGCAGAACTCCGTGGCTCCTCCTAGGAGCCTGCTCAAGGACCCGTCCCCGCCAAGGCGAGGTTGGCGGGTCGAGGGGGCGCCAAAAGAGGGCGGCGGTGTCATGTGCGCAAATCGTAGCTGGCAAAGGTGGGGCTTGTCAATAAGGTTTACCTTTCAGGTCCAGCCTAACCATTGTACCGGCTGAAAAAGTATGTTAAGCTACGGAAACCGCGACGCGGAAACGGGATGGGTTTGGGAGCGCATTGCTTCGCTGAACCGCCGCGCGATTGGCTCAGCCCGAAAACAGAGCGTACGTGTCGAAATGGAGATTTAACACTATGGGAGGTAAAACATGAAGAGGATCGGCAGTTTACTCATCGTTATCGGCATGGTTCTGGCGGGCGCGGCGGCCTTCGCGCAGGGCCCTATCCGGGTGGGCTCGAAGAACTTCACCGAGCAGCTCATCTTGGGCAACCTGATCGTCACCGCCCTGCAGGAGGCGGGCCTCGAGGTCGTCGACAACACCAACCTGGGCGGCACGGGCGTCGTTCGCGACTCGCTCCTGACCGGTGAGATCGACGTCTACGCCGAGTACACCGGCACCGCCATCAGCAACTTCTTCCGCGACGTAGAGGCTGACATCCCCGAGGGCGCGTCGGGCGACGCCCAGCTCTCCTACGAGACCGTCTCCTCGCTCGACGAGGACATGAACGACCTCGTCTGGCTGGACGCTGCGCCGGCCAACAACACCTACGCCATCGCCGTGTCCGCGCCCTTCGCGGAGGAACACGGCGTCTCTTCGGCCGCCGACTTAGCCGCCTACATCAACGAGGGCAACGCCGTCAGGCTGGCGACGAACGACGAGTTCGCGCAGCGTCCCGACGGCCTTCAGTCCTTCGAGGACACCTACGGCTTCGCCTTTGGCTCGGACAATCTCTTGATCATCGCGGGCGGTGCCTCGCAGCAGACCCTCCAGGCGATGGCCGAGGGCCAGGTCGACGCGGCCATGGTCTTCGCGACCGACGGGGCGCTCCAGGCCTACGACGTGGTGGTGCTCTCCGACGAGGACGGCGCGCAGCCGGTCTTCCAGCCCGCGCCGGTCGTTCGCGGCGAGGTGCTCCGCGCCAACCCCGAGATCGCCGAGGTCTTGAACCCCATCTTCGCCACGCTCGACGCCGAGACCCTGCAAGAACTCAACGCTCGAGTCGAGGTCGACGGCGAGAACGTCCGCGACGTGGTGCGCGACTTCCTGCAAGAGCACGGCTTCAGCGACTGATTCACCGACTGAGGCAGAGCGGCACTGAGCGTCATACTGGCATGGTCACTACAGCGACCGTGCCAGTGACGTAACAGCGTAAAGGGAGAGCAAAGCGAACGTCCCCATAGGCTGACTCCTGCTCCTAACTCCTGACTCCTATTCGAGGGGGTGATACGACCATCAACCGCATCGCTATCTTGGGCAGCCTGGTGGCCGGCCTCGGCTTTTTCTTTCTGCCCATCATCGAGCTCAAACCCAACCGCCTCGCCTCGGGCATTCCCTATCACCTCCTGGGGCTCGAGGGCGATCTGCGCTACCCTGCGCTCTTTGCCCTGGCCTTGGCGCCGCTCCTGGTCGCGCTGCTGCCGGCGGGGAAGGAGCGCGGTTGGCCTCTGGTCCTGCTCGGCAACGGGCTGCTGGTGCTCACCTTCGTCCTGCCGGCTCAGGCCGGAGGGCTGCTCGTCGAGAACGCCGCCGAGCTCTTGGGCGAGGGGGTGCGCATCCGCAACCCCCGGCTCCTGCCTTCGGCGGCGCTGGCCTTGGGGGTCATGGGGGGTTATACCGTGCTCTTCGCGGGCCTGCAGGACCTCATGCGCGGCGGCGTGGCTTACGGCGCTCGCCTGCTGGCGGCCTGGGCCGGCGCGGCGCTCGTCGTGCTGCTTTTTGCCGGCGGTTATCTCGACATCTACTCGGTCATGGTCGAGTTTTACGCCAACGGCGAGCAGCTGGCGCGCAAGTTCTTGGAGCACGGCATGTTCGTCGGTGTGGCGCTCACCGTGGGCTCGGTCATCGGGGTGGGCCTGGGGCTCTGGGCTTCGCGCGACGAGCGCGTCGCCCCGGTGATCCTCTGGGCGGTGGGCATCATCCAGACCATTCCCAGCCTGGCGCTCTTTGGCGTGCTGCTGGTGCCGATGGCGCGCCTGGGCAACCAGCGCTTCAGCGCGGTGCTCGTTTTCCTGGCGCTGGCGCTGGCCGTGGCCGCGGCGCTCCTCTTGGTCTACCGGCTATTGGGCGCCAAGCTGCCGGAGGCGGGGCGGCAGGTCAACCTGCTGCTGAGCGCCCTGGCGCTGGCGGTGCCCTTGGCGCTCGTCACGGTGATCATCGCGAGCTTTCTCTACCGCGTTTCCCTGTTGGCCTTCAGTTCGGGCCGCTACGGAACTTTGACGAGCGCGCTGCTCCTCGCCCTGCTGGTCGGCCTGGTCCTCTGGGCGGCGGCGCGCTGGCTCTTCGGCAGAGGCGGGCTCTACAGGTTCACGCGCTACGCCGCCCTCGTCGCCGGCGCTGTGGCCGGGGTGATCATGGCGGTCGTCTTGGTGCAGGCGTCGGGGCAGTTTTTGGCTCGAGTCGCGGGCTTCGCGGCGCTCACCGTGCGCGACCTGGGCGTTTCGGGCATCGGCCCCGCCCCGGCGCTCATCGCGCTGACGCTCTACGCGCTCTTGCCGCTGGTGCGCAACACCTACGCGGGCCTCAAAAACGTTGACGCGGCCATCATCGATTCGGGCCGGGGCATGGGCATGACCGCCGCGCAGCGCTTTTTCCAGATCGAACTGCCGCTCGCCTTGCCCATCATCATGGCGGGGGTACGTAATGCCGGGGTGGCCCTGGTCGGCATCGGCGCCATCGCCTCGGTGATCGGCGCGGGCGGCCTGGGCGACTTCATCTTCTCGGGCATCATCAGCACCTCGATCGATCTTATCCTGCTGGGCACCATCCCCGCCGTGTTTCTGGCCCTGTTTCTGGACGCGGCCCTGCGCGGCGTCGAGGCGCTCTTGACCTCGCCCGGCATCCGTCATACCGCCGAGGGGGAGCTGTGAGCGAGGGATCACCGTGAGCGCAGGGACACCGTGATCGCCTTCGAGAACGTCGTCAAGGAGTACGCGAGCGGTTTCAAGGCGGTCGACGGGCTCAGCCTCGAGGTTCATGAGGGCGAGATCTGCGTGTTGATCGGCCCCTCGGGCTGCGGCAAGACGACCACCATGCGCATGGTCAACCGGCTCATTCCCATAACGAGCGGGCAGATCCTGGTCGAGGGCCGGGACAACCGCAACGTCCCCGCCGAGACGCTCCGGCGCAAGATCGGCTACGCCATCCAGCAGATCGGCCTCTTTCCCCACATGACCGTCGGCCAGAACATCGCCGTGGTGCCGCGGCTGCTCGGCTGGGAGGAAGGCCGCATCCGCCGCCGGGTGGATGAACTCCTGACGCTCGTCGGCCTCGAGCCGGGGCTCAACCGCGACAAATACCCCCGGCAGCTCTCGGGCGGCCAGCAGCAGCGCGTCGGCGTGGCGCGGGCCATGGGCGCCGACCCGCCGATCATGCTCATGGACGAGCCCTTCGGCGCCGTCGACCCCATCACCCGCGAGGTCTTGCAAGAGGAGTTCCTGCAGATTCAACATGAGGTCGGCAAGACCATCATCTTCGTCACCCACGACATCGACGAGGCCATCAAGATGGGTGACCGCATCGCCATCTTGCGGGACGGCGAGCTGGTGCAGATGGACACCCCGGACAGGCTTCTGGCGAAGCCCAAAGACGACTTCGTGCGCTCATTCGTGGGCGCGGATCGGCAGCTCAAGCGCCTGGGCCTGGTGCGCATCGGCGAGCTGATGGACTTAGACCCGCCGGTCGTGGCCTTGGCGGGCCGGCTCGAGGACGCCCGCGCCGAGATGGCGCGTCTGGGGGTGAGGAGCGCCTTCGTGGTCGGTGAGGGGGGGCGGCTCGAGGGCTGGGTGGACAAGGAGGCAGTGGACAAGGAAAGTGCGCAAGGCGGCGGCACGCTGCAAGAGGCCGTGAACCGCGCGCACCCCCTCGACATCGCGGTGAGGGAGAGCGCTACGGCGCGCGAGGCGCTCTCGGCGATGGTGACGCGCGGCTTTCGCGTCACCCCGGTGGTCGACGGCGCGGGCGCCCTAAAGGGCTTTGTTCGCCTGAAGACCCTGCAGGCCATCGTCGAGCGCGGCGCGGCACCGGAGGCCGGGACCGGCGCGGCGCCGACCCCACCCTCACAGGCGCCCCCAGAGGCGCCATGAAGCGCTTCATGCCGACCGCGGCCCTGGTGTGGCTGGCGCTCGCCCTGCTGTTCTTCGCGCTCGACACCGTGCAGATTGGCCTGAGAGACCAGCGGCTGAGGGGCGCCGAAGCGGTGCTCGGCCCCGACTTGTGGCTGCCGCTCCTTGGCCTTCACCCGGAGAAGCTCATCCAGGTGGGTTCGCTCAACACCGGGCTGCCCCTGGCCTGGTTCGCGCTCGCCTTTGCCCTCCTCGAGGCAGTGGTCGGCTACGCCTACCGCCGGCGCGAGGAGAAGCTGCTCCGGCCGCTGTTGCGGGCCGCGGGCATCTTCTTGCTGTTCTGGTCCTTTTTCGGCCATGTGCCGCTCTGGGACTACGTGCTCGGCCTGATATTCCCCAGAAGCCCGCAGCTTCTGCATCCCGCCGCCACGGTCATCCAGTTCACCGCCCAGCACCTCGAGCTGGTCATCGTCTCCTCGATCATCACCGTGACGCTCGGCCTGACCCTGGGCATCCTGGTCACCCGCCGGAGCCTCCGCGAGTTCCTGCCGCTGGTGTCCGACCTGGTGAACGGCGCCCAGACCGTGCCGACCCTGGCGATCGTCGCCATCATGGCGCCCGTGATCGGCTTCGGCTTCTGGCCCGCGGTGATCGCCTTGATTCTCTACGGCATCTTGCCGGTCGTGCGCAACACCATCGCCGGGCTGAACGCCGTCGACCGCTTCATGATCGACTCGGCGCGCGGCATGGGCATGACGCCCGCGCAGATCCTCTGGAAAATAGAGATCCCCAACGCCAGCCGCGTCATCTTGGCGGGGGTGCGCACCAGCGTGGTCATCAACATCGGCACCGCCGCCCTGGGCGCCTTTGTGGGCTCGGGCGGCTTGGGCGTGCCGATCGCCAGCGGGCTCAGCTTGAACGTCGAACCCTTCGTGCTCTTAGGCGCCCTGCCGGCGGCGCTCCTCGCCATCCTTATCGACTACCTGCTCGGCCGCGTCGAGTTCGTGCTGACGCCGCGAGGGTTGCAGCTCGAGGCTTAGTAGGCGTTGATCCAGCCTTGGGTCGGACAAGAAGCAAGCGGGACGAGACTGCGAAGGTCTTTGAGGTAAGCAAAATGGGCATGAGCTAACCCCAAACCTTACGCAGGTCCAAGGTAAAGCCGGGCAGAACGGGGTCACCTCTAAGCGTCTCGAGCCCTTCTGATTCCTCTACCTGTCCCGGCGTGTAGACCGTCACGCGCGCTCTCCGCGGGTCGATGAGCCAGCCGAGCCTAGCTCCGTTGTCCATGTATTCCTGCATTTTCTCTTTGGTGATGCGCAAACTGTCCGTTGGTGAACGAAGCTCGAGCACAAACTCAGGGCACAGCGGCAGATATTTTTCTCGCTCCTCTGCAGTCAGCCCTGCTAAGCGCGCTTTGCTGACCCAAGAGGCATCAGGCGAGCGGACGGCGCCGTTAGGAAGCCGGAAGCCGGTAGAGGAGTCAAAAACTTCGCCGCTGCCGTCATGTTCGCTCCAGACGCCAAGCTGTGTGGTGATTTGGGCGTTTCGTCTCCCCGAGCTTCCGCCTGCAGGTGGCATGACAATAAGGTCTCCTTGCGCCGTGAGTTCTAGGCGTACATCGCTATTGAGCGAAGCGAGTTCCAGCAGCTGCTCGTCGCTTAGCGCCATCGCCGGCGGCAAACGCAGCGTAAGCGGTGAGTGCCCGCTGCTCGTTTTCGTCTCTTCCAAGGTATCTGTCAAGGTATCCGTCGCCATGACCTAACTATACTCCGCGTGGTCGAACATGACGCTTTGAAGGGCTAGCGGTGCGCTGGATGAGGAGTCGGAAGCCAGTAGTTCGTAGTCAGTCACGAGGGCGCAGCCGCCCGACTACCTGCCGACGCGCTTGCAGGTGGAAAGGGACTCCTGGCTGGACGCCGAGTATTACGCGAGCCTGCTGAACCTGCTGCTGTTCGGGGCCGAGAGTCGCGCCCTCGAGGCGCCGGGCTTCCCGATCGTGGTCTATAATGTGTTCGGTGCCGGTGAGGACGAGGTGCTGGACTTCGTCGCGGCTCGAGGCGGATTTTGAGGGTTGTCGAAGGGGTAGCGTCATGAGCGATTTCGAGGCACAAGAGAGGCGAATTAGCGAGATACTTGGGCAGGATGAAATCCCCGGCGTCGATCGTGACACGCTTCGAACCTATCTCGCCTACCTCAAGGCGTCGTTGCTATTCCCTTGTCAGGTTACAGGCGGCGAGGATTTTGGATGGGAAGAGTACTACCTGTTCGGCCCCGGCGACAAGGAGGAGTACGAGCAACTCAAGAAGACGAAACCTTCCCATAAGGACAGCTATGAGCTGCTCGAGCCCGACGACGATCTTGACGAGACCCCCGGCGTCCTGGTAAAGGTCAAACGGCTGTCAGACAAGAAGACCTTCGTTCTGCCTCTGGCGGATTTGGAAGCCACCGATAAGGCGTCCGGAAATTACCAGCTCCTGGACGATTACTCTGTCTGGTACGTGAACTGGAGGTAGCAGCGCAGGTGTCTCTGCCAGGATTGAGTAAACGCGTGTTGCGCGAGCACAGCTCGAGCGCCTCCTTTGAACGGGGCGTGGACTACTACCGGCAGGGCGCGGTGGTGTCGCTCGAGCAGCGCGACAAGCTGCTTAGCGCCGAGGTCGAGGGGAGTGAGTTCGAGCCCTACCTCGTCCGGGTCGAGTTCGACGATGCCGGGGTGACCAGCGCGAGCTGCACCTGCCCCTACGAGTACGGGGGGTGGTGCAAGCACACTGTGGCGACGCTGCTGGCCGTGATCGAGGAGCCGGATCTCGTCGAGGAGCGGCAACCTCTGGAGGAGTTGCTCGAGCCGCTCTCCGCAAGCCAGCTGCGCCAAGCCTTGCGCCACCTCGCCGAGAAGCATCCGGAGACCGTGAGGACGCTCGAGCTGCACCTGATCACGTCGAGCGTCGAGAGCGTTCCTGCCAAACCCAAGCGCCAGACCCCGGTCGACGTGGCCCTCTTTCGCCAGCTCGCCAAGGCTGCGGTGCGGGGCGCCGAACTCGATTGGGACGGCAATCCCGATTTCGGCGACCTCTACGAAGTGATCGACAAGGTCGCACCCTTCCTGGAGCAGGGGGACTACCGCAACGCCTTGGGGATCTTGGAGGCCGTCACCGCTGGCTTTTTCGAAGCGGCGAGCGACCAAGACTACGAAGGCTACTTCTACGACGAGTGGCTCTACGACAAGCTGGACGGCTGCTGGGCCGAAGCGGTGCTGGGAGCCGAACTCGGCGAAGGGGAGCGAGTCAGGCTGCAGGGCGAGATCGCGGCCTGGACTGCGAACCTCGAGCATTACAGCATGAGCGCCTTCGGGATGACCGATGCCGCCCTGGCGCAAGGTTGGGAGTACCCGCCTCTGGTCGACGTCTTGCGGGGTGAGGAGCGGGAGGCGGGGGCCTGGGCCAGCGAAGAGGTCGTCCCCGACTTCGCCGACGACCTCGCCCGGATTCGCCTGCGCATCTTAGAGCGCGAGGGACGCCATCAGGAGTACCTGCGCCTCGCCAAGGCGGAGGGCCTGAGCACCGCGTATCTGGAGATGCTCGTGAAGCTAGGGCGGGTGGGCGAAGCGCTCGAGCAGGCCAAAGGTGAGCTTAGCCGGCCGAGCGAAGCCTTTGGGTTGGCGAAGACCCTCCGGGAGCAGGGGGAGCCCCGTCACGCGCTCGACATCGCCGAGTACGGTCTTGGTCTGCGCGTCGCCGCTGACGACGGTGTGCCTCGCTACGGAGACCATTACCAAGACCATGGCGAAAACAAGTACCATCTCGCCGCCTGGACGAGCGAGCTGGCGACCGGTTTGGGCGAGCGGGAGCGGGCGCTCCGGGCGGCCGTCACCGCCTTCGAGGAGAGGCCCTCGTTCGCCGATTATCAGCAGCTCAGAGAGCTGGCCAGGGAGACTTGGCCGGAACTCAAGGAGCGACTCCTGGCTTCGCTGCGGAGCAAGCCGGGGGCCGGGGACGCCAAGGTCGATATCTTCCTGCACGAAGATTTGCTTAGGGACGCCATCGCCGCCGTCGACGACCGGAGCGTCTATAACGACGTCCAGGTTCGGCGGGTGATGGACGCCGCGACGGGGACGCACCCCGACTGGGTGATCGACAACGCCCGGCGCCGTGCCGAGTCGATCATGGCTGGGGGCAAGGCGAAGTACTACCACGAGGCGGCCGAATGGCTCGAGAGGGTCAAAACCGCCCACCTGCGGACAGGGCGGAAGGAGGCGTGGCAAGGCTGTCTCGCCGAGATCAAACACAAACACGGTCGCAAATACAAGCTGATGGGCCTGCTGAAGGACCTGTAAACCTGCTACCTCGCCTGCTGCGAGGCGCTTGGACCCGCCTTGAGGCGACGGGGCCGAGCTCGAGGTCACCTGACGATATGAAGGGAATCACCTCTTCGACGACGCGGCGGAAGGCCTCGGGGTCGATGTCGGGGTCGATGTCGGGGTCGATGTCTGCTGGTTTGGGCGTAGCGCATTCTATCCGGCGGGCAGGTATCACTCGGCCAGGTCGAGCCGCACGACGCGGCCGCCCAAGCCGTCGATGCTCTCGGGCAAGCTCTCGAGCTCCACCTCGGCGAAGGTGGCGAGGTCGTAGCTCGTGTAGCGGACACCCGCTCCGGCCTCGCCGAAGTCGATGTCCATGACGGTGACGGCGGTGCGCGGCGGCCCGTCGCTGCCCAGGAGCCGCCGCGGAGGGGTGCCGCCCGTGTGGAGGAGCGCCAACTCGCCCCGCTTGGCCGGGTAGTAGGCGTGGTGGTGGCCGCTGATATAGAGGTGGACGCCGTAAGCCTCGAGCCGCTCGCGCAGCGCGTCGCCGTTCTCGAGCACCTCGCCGGGACTGTTGCGCCCCTCCGCGATACCGTAGAGCGGCAGGTGGCCGATGACCAGGCGCAGCCCGGCCCCTTGCGCCTCGGGACCCGCGAGTGCCTCCCGCGCCCAGGCCAGGGTCGCCTCCGAGAGCCGCGCGCTCGAGGCGTCCCAGACAAGCACGAAGACTTTGCCCGAGCGGAAGCTGTAGTCGAAGGGAAAGGTCGCCCGGTCGACGAAGTCGAGGTCCGGCGTATGCTCGAGCCAGTAGCGCGTCGCCGCTACGCGCTCTCGCCCAAAGGCGTAGCCGCCGTCCGCGCGGCGCAGCGAGGAGGCGTCGTGGTTGCCGAGCGCGAAGCCAAAGGGAATGCCGGCCTCGCGCAAGGGCGCGGCGATAGAGCGGTCAAAGGCCGCCCACATCTCGCCGAAGCGTGCCGCCGGCAGGTCGTGCTTTTGACCGGCCACCAGGTCGCCCGCCGAGAGGACGAGGTCGGGCCGCCACAGCTCGGTG